>JACDEC010000109.1 GCA_013816645.1 Planctomycetota bacterium | reverse complement strand
GTCCGCCGGCCTCGAGCGCGTCGAGCACCGCGTCGACCGCGCGCCGCAGCAGCGCGCTGGCGCCGGCGTAGGCAGCGGTCGCGCGCCGAGACATGTGCTTCGCAGGAGGTCGAGCGCCGGTCGGCGCCTTGGCGGGCATGCCTTGACTATTATTAATAATGAGCAACGTGCAATGACCAGTCCGCCGCCCAGCCGGCCAAGCCACCGACCACCGGAGCGCCCCATGTCCACCGACCACCCTTCCCGTTTCCGCGGCCGCTCGGCGATAGTCACCGGCGGCGGTGCCGGCATCGGTCGCGCGATCGCCGAACGCCTGGCGCGCGAAGGCGCCGCAGTCGAGATCTGGGATCGCGACCAGGCCGCGCTCGACACCGTGGTCGGGGAACTGCGCAAGCACGACCCGCAGGCCAGCGGCGCCCGGCTCGACGTCGCCGACGACGTCGCGGTGTCCGGGGCGATCACCGCCTTCTGCGCCCGGCGCAAGCCGCTCGACATCCTGATCCATGCCGCCGGCATCGTCGGACCGTCGTCGACCCCGATCACCGCGGTGTCGCTCGCCGACTTCGAGCGCGTGGTGCGGGTCAATCTCACCGCCAGCTTCATCGTCACCAAGCACGCGGTCGCGGCGATGACTCCGCAGAAGTACGGCCGCGTCCTGCTCTTCGCCTCGGTCGCCGGCAAGGAGGGCAACCCGGGCATGTGCTCGTACTCGGCGTCCAAGGCCGGGGTGATCGGCCTGGCCAAGGCGGTCGGCAAGGAGGTCGCCGGCAGCGGCATCACCGTCAACGCCATCGCCCCGGCGGTGATCCGCACGCCGCTGCTCGACACCGTCGACCAGAAGCAGATCGACTACATGACCGCGCGCATCCCGATGGGCCGCACCGGCACCCTCGATGAAGCTGCGGCGCTGTCCTGCTGGATCGTCTCTGAGGAAGCCTCGTTCAATACCGGCTTCACCTTCGACCTGACGGGCGGGCGGGCGACCTACTGATCGCCTCTGCCGTGCGGCGGCGTGAAGCGGAGACATGCTTCCGCCTGCTCAACGAGCGCCCCCGCGACGCCGACTTGCGCTCGAGGACTGCGTCAGGCATGAATGCTCCATGCCCCCCTGTGTGCACCCGCGGCTGACCAGGCGGGATGGGCAGTTGGTGTGCGCCGATTGCGCGGCGCCGCTGACGGTTGCGGACACCCTGGACCGGGCAGCGCCCTCGCCCTGGCGATGGCGGCAGGCGCACAGCGCGGTGGCGGCCGGGCTGGCCATCGCCATCGCCGTGCGCTGGTTCGACGGTCTGCCCACCTTCATCGTCGACATGCTCGGGGTGCTCGCGCACGAGATCGGCCACGCAGCCGTGGCATTGGCGGTCGCCCGCCCGGCGCTGCCCTCGTTCGACCTGTTCCACGGCGGCGGCGTCACCCACATCGGTGAACGCTCGATGCTGGTGCTGCTGGCTTACGCCGGCGGCGCGCTGTGGCTGGGCAGCCGGCTGCGCGACCGACCTCGGCTGCTGATCGGCCTGGGCGTTGCCGCGACGATCTACGCCTTGGCGATCTGGCTGGAGTGGGAAAAGGTCGGCATCGCCGGCGCCGGCATCGTCGCCAACGCGTTGCTCGGCGGCGTCTTCGTCTATCGCGCACTCACCGGCTCCGGCGTGGTGCACGGCGGCGTCGAACGCTGGCTCTACGCCATCGTCGGCTGGATGCTGATCCTCCAGGCGATCGGCCAACCATGGGGCGTCATCCATGACGCCGAGGCGCGCGAGCTCTACCTCGAGGGCAAGGCGGGTTTGGACAACGACATGGTGGTGATCAGCGACGAGCACGGCTGGGAGCTCGAAAGCGTCGCGTGGTGGCTGGTGGCGATCACCGGGTCGGTGCCCGGGGTCGCGCTCGCCCTGGGTACCTGGCGAGGCGAACGCGCGGCGTGAGGGAAGAAGCGGGAACGCAGCGTGCAACAGACCCTCGCAAGGCCCGGTCTCGACCACCCGGAGCCCGCGCAGCGGAGCGTCCAGCCCTGCGCGCGTTCGCACTTCGCGGCTAAACCGTATCGGTCATCGCGGCGGCGCTATGATGCCCACTCCGATGTCGATCTCCCAGCTCGTGCCGCGCATCAGGCCAGTGGTGGCGCCCCCCACCCGCCACCTGCGGGCCCTGGTCCGTCAGGCCGCGGACGGTTCGTTCGCCGCAACCCTGGGTGCCTACGCCCGGCTGCAACCGGGGCGCTGGTGGGAATGGTTGTCGGTCTGGGCGCTGCAGGCGGTTCGCCACTGCCCGGTCTACGTCCTGCCGCTGATCACTGGCGGCCTCATCGATCGCATCGATCCGCAGATGCCGTCGAAGGTCCTCGACGCGCTGCCCAAGGCGCTGGGAGGCGCGCTGGCCTTGGCGCTGACCACCGTGGTGGCCACCTTCATCGCCCACGTCCTGCTCTCGCGCATCACCCGCTCGCTGACCGCCACCCTGCGCGCCGCGCTGATCCAGCGCATCAACCGGGCGTCGCTGGCCTTCCACGACCAGGCGCGGGCGGGCGAACTGCAGAACAAGTTCACCATGGACATGGGCCGGCTCGAGGGCCTGCAGGTCTACCTCGCCGAGACCATCCTCATGCAGGGCACGGTGGTCGTGGTGGTGTCGGCGATCATGCTCGCCAAGAACCCCCTGCTGTTCGCCGTGCTGCTGGTCGCGGTGCCGGTCAACCTGCTGGTCGTGCGCCTGGCCTGGAAGCGCATGCAGCAGGAGAACGAAGCCTACCGCAGCGCCGAGACCGGCTTCCTCGCCGACCTCATCGAGGCGCTGCAGGGCGTGCGCATCACCCGCGCGCACGCCATCGAGGACTTCGTCAACGACCGCGTCGCCCGTTCGGCCGGAACCGTCGCGCAGCGGGCGATGCGCCTCGATGTGCTCAACAACCTGTTCGGCACCATGTCGTGGTCGATCTCGAACCTGGTCAACATGGCGGTCATGGGATTCGGCATCTGGCTGTGCGTCATGCAGCCGATGGAGCTCTCGCTCGTCGGCATGCAGCTGTCGCTGCATCCGATCAGCCTCGGCGATTTCACCATCCTGATCTGCTACCACGGCATCCTCTCCGGCGCCATCGGCGGCATCCTCGGCGGGATGCCGGCGATCGCCGCGGCCAAGGACGGCATCCGCTCGCTCGGCGAACTCTACCAGGAAGCCGCCGAGCAGGCGCCCGGCGACGGCGCGCGCCCCGAGCGCATCCACGGCGCGGTGGCCTTCGCGGACGTGGTCTTCCGCTATCCCGGCGCCAGCGAGCACTGCCTGCGCGGCATAGATCTGAAAGTCGAACCCGGCACTTCGCTCGCGCTGGTCGGTCCGTCGGGCAGCGGCAAATCGACCATCGCCAGCCTGCTGCTCGGCTTCTACCGCCCGGACTCCGGCCGCATCAGCGTCGATGGCCAGTCGCTGAGCGATCTGCATCTGCCGACCCTGCGCAGCCACGTCGGCGTGGTGTCCCAGGACGTCCACCTCTTCCGCGCGTCGATCCTCGACAACATCGCCTGGGGCGACCGCAAGCCCGATCGCGCCCGAGCCGAATGGGCGGCGGAGAAGGCGCATGCCAGCGAGTTCATCGCCGCGCTGCCCGGCGGACTCGATCACGAACTCGCCGATCGCGGCGGCGGGCTGTCGGGCGGGCAGCGTCAACGGCTGGCGATCGCGCGCGCGCTCTACCGCGATCCGCGCCTGCTGATCCTCGACGAGGCGACCAGCGCGCTCGACGCGGCGAGCGAGCGCCAGGTCCAGGCCGCGCTCGAGGAGATCATGCGCGACCGCACCACGCTGATCATCGCCCATCGCCTGTCGACGGTGAAGCGGGCGGATCGCATCGCCGTGCTGGTCGATGGACGGGTCGCCGAACTCGGATCCTACGACGAGCTGATGGCGCGCGACGGAGCCTTCCGCCGGCTGGCGATCCAAGCGTTGCAGTGAGCGCGTGATCGGGGTGGCCCCTTCCCCGCTGCGACCCGCGCCTGAGGCTGGCGCGCATGGACACCCTCGCCATCCCGGGATTGCCGTTCCCTTCGAGCCGACTCGCGCTCGGCACCGCCGAGTTCGGCGCCGGCATCGATGAGGCGACCGCGTTCGCGCTGCTCGACGATTACGCGGCGGCTGGCGGCAACCACCTCGACACCGCGCACATCTACGCGGCGTGGGTGCCCGGCTGTTGGGGCTCCAGCGAGCGGGTGATCGGGAGCTGGCTGCGTTCGCGCGGCATGGCCGGCCGCATGCTCGTCGCGACCAAGGGCGGTCACATGCACTTTGCAGGCGACCACCCGCCGCGGGTGCGGCCGGAGGTGGTGCACTTCGAGCTGCGCGAGAGCCTCGAGCGGCTCGGTCTCGAACGGGTCGAACTGTACTACCTGCACCGCGACGATCCCAGCGTCCCCGTCGAGCCGCTGCTCGCGGCGTTGGAAGCCGAACGCGCCGCGGGTCGCATCGGCGCCTACGGCTGCTCGAACTGGACGGTGCCGCGTCTGCGCGAGGCGGCTGCTATCGCGCGCGCTCGCGGCTGGGAAGGTTTCCGCGCGCACCAGGTCGAATGGAGCCTGGCCACCGTGCCCGCTGCCGGAGCCTGGGATCTGCGCGCCATGGATCCCGAGCTGTTCGCCTGGCACCGCGCCAGCGCCCTGCCAGTCACCGCGTTCACGCCCCAAGCCAGCGGCTTCTTCGCCCGCGATTGGGACAGCGACGCCGCGCCGGCGTCCCATGCACGCTTCCGCGTAGATCCGCGCAACCTCAGGCGCTGGCGACGGGCCAACGCGCGCGCCGCCGCCCGGGGTGTACCCACCACCCGCCTGGCGCTGGCCTGGCTGCTGGCCCAGCCGATCCAGGTGATCCCGGTGATCGGCTGCAAGACCAGGGCGCAACTCGCCGACAGCTTGGCGGCATTGCGCATCCGCCTGTCGCCCGCGGAAGTGTCCGACCTCGAGCGCGGAGCGGCTTAGCGACCAGGGTCGGTCAGCCCTTTTCCTTGAAGATCGTGTCGATCGCGATGCCGGCGGCGAGGAACAAGCTGGGGTAGGAGCCCAACTCGGCGACCGTATCGGCGATGGTCACGATGTAGGTGTCGGCCGAGGTGAAGAGTTCCTTGCCGAGACCTGCCCATTTCTTGGTGACCAGCCCGAGTTCGCGACCGCCCTCGTCGAGGAAACGGAAGTTCCAACCCTTCCAGTCGCCCTTGATCTCGGCGATGCGGTTGTCGGCCATGTCGTGGACCCAGAAGCCGCCGCCGATCGAGAAGAGCTTGCTCTTGAAGTAGCCGATGCGCTGCATCTGCCCGTCGTGGATCCACACCGTGCTGCGCAGGAACGTGAAGCCGCGCTTGATGGTCAGCGCCGGAGTCGACGCGCCATCCTCGCTGATGGCGATGGTCTTGGGCAGCATCTGCTTGTTGACCACCAGGCGCAGCGCCAGGCACCAGCCCGGGGTGCTCTCCTTGGCGATGCCCAGCTTCCGGCCGGTCGCCGGATCGAGGATGTCGTAGGTATCATTGAACTTGAGCAGCCCGACGTGCTCCTTGATCAGGTATTGGCGCTGGTCGAACATCTGGTCCCCGTTTGCTGGTTGGTGCGCTCGCGCGCCTGACGACGGATCACGATGCTCGTCGCACAGCACCTCGCAAGGCGCCGCCGAGGCGGCGGATCCGGGCCTACCGCTGCTTCTGCTTCGGCGCGGTCAGCGCCGCATGCACCGTCGCGGCGAGCAAGGCAGCGCCCTCGGCATTGGGGTGGACGCCGTCCGGGAAGAACTCGGGATGGCCGACCAGCGCGGTGAAGACGTCGATCACCCGCGCATCCTTGTCCTTCGCGACTTTGGCCACCAGCGGCGCGATCTCATTCTTCAACACATCGCCGCGGATGCCGAAGTTGTCGCGGATGACCGGAGGCGGCAGGCACAGCCAGACCGCCGGCCTGGTGGGGAGCTGCGCGAAGTGGTCGACCATCGCCGCGAGGTCCTTCGCGTACTCGCCCTTGTGCTGGTCCCAGTTCTGCGGCTTGGCGTCGTTGGAGCCGAGCATGATCACCACGATCTGGGGCTTGGAGTCGGTTGCCGCAGTGAACTCGCCGGTCACCCAGTAGGGCGAATCGCCGGCCTTGAGCAGGGTCGCGCCGCTGCGCCCGGCGTTGGTCACCACCGCCTTGCCCGCGAGCAGGCGTTCGAGGACCGACGGGTAGTACTCGGCCTGGTCCAAGCCGTAGCCCGCGGTGATGCTGTCGCCCACGCAGGCGATGCGGATCGGCTCGGCGGCCGGGATGATGGTGGCGGTGATGAGCAGCAGACCGGCGAGCAGCAGGCGCATGGGGAATCTCCGCCGCGACCATTGCCGGGCATGCCGCGCGCTCCAGGACGGGTCCGGACGTCCATCGCCCGGCGTGTGATTGCCGGACCGCGTCAGCGATCGCCGGCGAAGGCGAAGCAGGCCATGCTCAGGACGCCGAAGGTCACCGCGGCGTGCACCAGCCGTCCCGGCCCGCCATCTCCTGCGCCCATCGCGACGAACAGGGGCAGGAGGTGCTCATCGGATGGGTGGTTGCGCTCGGCGTGCGGAGCCAGCGCGCGGTAGGCGATGAGGTCGGCTTCGCGGCCCTCGCCGACCGCGGCCGTCAACCAATCGTCGAAGGCCGTCATCCACCCCGGTGGCTGGGCGGATCCGCCGGCCAGTTCGCCCAGGTTGTGCGAGGCGCTGCCGCTGCCGATGACCAGCACGCCTTCGTCGCGCAGCGGACGTAGCGCACGGCCGAGGGCGAGGTGATGGGCAGGACCGAGTCGCGGCTGCAACGACACCTGGACCACCGCCACCTCCGCATCCGGGTACATCAGCGACAATGGCACCCACGCGCCGTGATCGAACCCGCGCGCTGCGGTCGCCGCGCCAGCGAATCCGGCGGCGCGCAGCAGGTCCACCGCGCGCTGCGCCAGGACGGGATCGCCGGGCGCGGGGTAGGTGAACTCGTCGAGCACCCCGCCGAATCCGCTGAAGTCGTGGATGGTTTCGGGATCGATCGCGTCGCTCGCCTGCGGCGCGCTGGTCGCCCAATGTGCGGATGCGCAGAGGATCGCCCGCGGCCGTGGCAGCATGGTGCCGAGTTCGCGCAGGAAACGCGCGGTCGGTCCATCATCAATTGCCAGGGTCGGCGCACCGTGGGAAATGAACAGGGTCGGCAGTTCGCGCATCGCCCGCATTCAATGGCCGGACTGCTCGCCGCAACGTCCCGACTGCTTGAAGCCGCACATCGCGGTCAATTCACCAGGAAATGCACGATCCGCACCGCATGGCCACGGCTGTCCGGGTTCGCCGATGGCGCGACGCGCAGGGTCAACAGGTGCGCTCCGTCTTCGAGGTCCGCCGTCAGCATGACCGCCCACGGCAGGTGCAGCTGTGCGCTCCAAGGCGTGAACAGGTCACGAACCCCCTGCGGCACGCCATCGATGGCGAACTCGACCGCTCCGGCGTCCGGCCCCGAGGTCACGAACAGTCCGATAGCCCGTCCGGTGAAACGCAGGGTCAAGGTCGCGCCCGGCCGCTCGGCGACCAACGCTGGGACTTCGACGAAACCGGGACGCGTCGGCGCACCGTCGTTCGGGCCCCAGTTCGGATCGAGCCTCCAATCGATGAGCTCGCCTGCCTGGTCCGGCGACAACAGGCGACCGCGGAAGTAACTGGCGGGATCGAGCGGTTCCGGCAACCGCGGCACGACCGGCGCCTCGCCGGGCACGGGTGGATCAGCCCATGCCACCGCGAACAGCCGCGCGACCGACGCTGCGTAGAGCCGATGCCCGAAGGGCTCGGGGTGGAGATCGCGGAAGTCGGCTTCCCAGGTGAACTCCTCGGCGGCGATCCGTTCGGCGACCTCCTGGGCGAGGTCGATCGACGAAACCGAGTAGTGCTCGGCCACGCGTTCGTGATTGGCGATCACCGCCGGTCGCCGGCCCGCGCGGATGTCATGGAGTTTGTCGGGGTCGGCGAAGTGCAGGATGACGATGTCGATCGCCGGGTCCGCCAGGCGGGCTTGGCGGACGACACCCTCCATGCCCCGCAGCTGTTCGAGGTCGCTCATGCCATTGACCGCGTCGTTGACCGCGGCCTCGACGAACAGCAGATCGACGGGGCCGCCGTCGATCACGTCGCGGCCGTAGCGGAAGGCGTGCGGAGTCGAGCCGAGCGAGGCGACGCCGGCGTCGATGAACGCGAAGTCGGTGCCCGCGAAGCGCGCGCGCAGCTCGCCCTGGACCAACTCCCGCCAGCCCGAGGCCTGGGTGATCGAGCCGCCGAGGAAAGCGACCCGGCCCCTGCCGGTGCTGACGAAGCGCTGCCGGCAGCGGTCGAGGCCTGCGCGCGGCACGGCGTAGTCATAGCCGAACGGCGTACCCGGCGACAGCGCCGGCGCCGGCTGTCCGGCGGCGACGGCACGGGCGAAGGCGACGATCGGCGCCGGAT
>JACDEC010000584.1 GCA_013816645.1 Planctomycetota bacterium | reverse complement strand
GCTCGAATGTGTAGGTGACGCCGCGGTAGCGCTCGGACAGCGAGCGCAGTCGGGCCTCGTTGCGTTCGCGGTCGGGCCCGGGCGGAGTCCCGGCGCTGGCCAGACGCTGGAAGGCCTCCTCGTCGAATCGCCAGGACCCGAGGATCTCGGTCACCTGCGGCTTCTGCGTCAGGTATGCGGCGATGTCGCCCCAGAACCACGTCAGCAAGGCGATCACGATCGCCGCTCCCCCGACGAGGTATGTCCTGGGCCTGGTCACTGGCTTGGGCTTGGTCACCGACGCTACTCCTCGGGCGATCCCGCGAGCAGCACCGCGATGTCGGCGGGCCCGCGATTGGCGGCGAGCATGCTTACCTCCCACTGGGTGCGCAACGTCAGGGACGCTGCGGATGTCCGCCGCATGGTGGCAGCGCGGTCTCCGGCGGCCATGTCTGTCCCGCTGGCATCTGTGTCCGGGTCTCCGATCATGGCGACCATGGTCGATCCGGGCGAGCAGACGTGAGCCGACACTCACCTGCCAATAGAACGGCCGTGGAAGCGCACACTTCCTGGGCTGGCCACGTAGCCGCGACTGGCAAGCGAAGAGCGGATCCGATACACGCATGCGACGCACCGGCATGTCCAGCGGCTACGGTGTACATATCCGAGCCTGCTGACGGCCCATACATTGCGGAGAACCGACCATGAACCTCGCGATCCGACTCTCCTGCCTGTTCCTGGTGTGCGCTCGCCTGGTCGCTGCCGATGGCGCATCGCTCCTGCCGACGCCCGAGCAGCTCGCGGAGGACCTCGCCAGCAACCTGCGCCAGCCCGCGACCTATGCCCAGGAGCGCAGTACCTGGAAGGCGAAGATCATCGCCGTCGACCAGACCGCGCCGCCGCCGCGCACCGAGGACTACGCGACCGTGCACCACGGCAAACCGTGGGACTTCGCCGACGGCACCGTGCAGGGCATCAAGGGCATGCTCAACGTCGACGGCCTGCGCGTCGAACAGGGCGTGCTGCGCTACACCACCAGGGAGAACGCCGAGATCCATTGGGGCGACCACTACGGCAACAACCCGGCGTACGGCGAAGAGGCGATCGGCGGCGATTGGACCAGCCATTGGCATCCCATGAACCTGCGCCTGCGCGTGCGCCAATCGCTGCCGCAATCGAAATGGACGGTGTCGATGTGCCAGGGCCAGGATGCGTGGATGTGGCGGCAGATCTCCGAGTTCACCTTGAGCGGCAGCGAATGGCAGACCGTCGACGTCAAGATCATCGACAGCCGGGCCTGCTTCCGTTCGCTCAGCTTCCTCACGCCGCAGGCCGGCAACGAGATCCAGATCGACTCGGTCAGCGTGTGGACGCCGCGCACCACGCGCGAGTACCGCTACCAGTTCGACCTCGCCGCCGACGCCGAGGCGGCCGCGCTGTGCGTCAACGCGGCGCCGAGCTTCACCTTGCTGATCAACGACGCGGTGGTCGCGCGCGAGGAGGGCAGCAAGGACATGGAGCGCTCGCTGCGCCGCTTCGACGGCCTGGCCAAGCGCTTCCGCAAGGGCACCAACACCATCACGGTGCAGGCCGAGCTCTACGACTGGTCGGGCACCAACGACCGTCTGCTGCTCGAAGGCATGGTCCGCGACACTGCCGGCGTCATCCATCCATTCGGCGCCGACGAGCGCTGGCAGGCGCGCTACCTCGACGCGGACGGGAAGGGCCAGCCCTGGACCGCCGCGAAGGTGGTCGGCCCGGTGACGATCGGCGCCGGGTACTACATCCAGCCGCCCTACTACGGGCGCATTGAAGCGACCCATCCGGGCCGCAAGTGTCCGATCTTCGCGGTCACCGAGGACATCGCCTACCGGCTGGTCGTCCATGGCGCGGGATTGGAGGGGGCTGAACTGGCGGTCGAGGTCCGCGACGCCCTCGCCGGCGGAGCCATCGTGCACGAGCGCGTCCTGGTCGCCGAGGTCGCCGCCGCGTCGGCGCCGCTCGCCTTCGCCTGGCGCGCGCCCAAGGCCGGGGTGTACGACGTGTGCCTGCAGCTGCGCGGTCGCGGCCGGGGCGCGGTGATCGACGAGCACGTCATCGAGACCGCGGTGGTCGGCCCGATCGCCCAGCCCGAGATCGAGGGCAAGGATTACAAGGACGGCCTCGAGTTGAAGCTGGTCGAGGACATCGACTGCGTGGACGTCGACCAGGCCCATCCCTTCATATCCTGCGCGTCGTCGGGCGAACCGATCGCGTCGACCGTGGTCGACGCGCCCTTCGGCCGCTACCGCGCGGCGGCCAAGTCCGGCTACGCCTACCTGAGCTGGCGCATCAAGGTCGCGCACCCCGACCGGCCGCACGTGATGGAGATCGACTATCCCGACGATGCCACGCGCATTATCAACGTCAGCGTCGGCTCGAACGTCGCGGTGCGCGCCAACATCCCCAACGACCATGGCGAGCGCTGCTGGAACCGCGTCGGCTCCGGCGTCTACACCGGCTTCGAGCACCCGCCGAGCGGCAGCATGCGCACCCTGCGGCTGCTGTACTGGCCGGGCGACCCGATCGGCTCGGTGGTGATCGCCTCGGCGCATCCGACCCCCGCGGCGGTGGCGCGCATCCGCGTGTTCGAGATCACCAACGATCTGCCCGCGCTGCGCCGACCATTCCCGGCGCAGCGC
>JACDEC010000583.1 GCA_013816645.1 Planctomycetota bacterium | reverse complement strand
CGCCACGGCGCCGTGCGGGGTGAACGCCCAGGCAGAGCCGAGGCCATGGCTGGGCGCCGCCACCCAGATCTGCCTGGCCTCGAGATCGGCGACCACCAGGTGCGCGCCGATCCAGGCGTTGACCGTCGCGCGATTGCCGAAGCCAACGTCCGCGCCGCCTGGCGCGCGGCGGTCGCGCAGCACCGCGAGCAGCGAGTCCGGGGTGTGGATGCTCGATGCCCGGATCAGCTCCTCGACCCGGGCGTAGCGCCGGGTCGACGTGCCTTCGGCGATGCGTTGCATGTTGACCGCGTCGTCCTGCCAGCGCGGGCAGGTGAAATGGTTGGCGATGACCAACCGATCATCGTCGAGTTCGCGCGTCGCCAGGCCGGTGGGTCCGATCTCGACCGACACCGCGCGACGTTCCGGGCCGCTGGCGAAGAGCAGGCTCTCGGACACGAACACCGGCGTGCGCGCCAACACTGCCTGGGCCTCGGCGATGCTGCGGCAGCGCTGGAGGATTTCGCGGGCGGCGAGGATGATCGGCCGGCCGACCGTGCCCTGCCCGGCGCTCGCGCCGGCATTGATGCTGACCCACAGACCGGCGTCGTTGAGCCCGGTGACCGCGCCGCTGAGCCCGGCCCAGGCGACGCTGACGAAGGCGATGCCGTCGTCGGGCTCGACCGTGATCACCACCTTGTCGCGATCGAAGTCCTCGCCGCCCTCGAAGTCGAACAGCCTGCCCACCAGGATGCGGCCGTCCGCGGTGCGTCGACCACCCACCGCCAGCGCGGTGCAGCCGAGCCGCGGCACGGCCACCAGTGGATTGTCGATCAGGGTGTGGCTGATGTCGTGCAAGGCGTGGAACTGGATCGCCCGGTCGTAGTGCGGAAGGGAGGAGCGGAACGTCGGGTGATAGGCATCCATCGCCGCGGCGCAGGCGGAGATCTCGGTCCGTTCGTCCGCCGAGAAATAGTCGGGCAAGGTGCAGCCGTTGAAGCCGACCAGCCCGAGCAGGACGTGGCGGGCGACGAAGCTCGGCACGATGGTGGTGAACTGGTGCATCATCCCGGTTTCGAGGCCGAGCGCGAGGTCGCCGGTCAGCGCACCGAAGGCGTAGCCGATCTCGGCCGGCGATCCCACGAGGTGCACGTGCCACATGCCGCCCTGCGCGTCGCCCACCCGCTCGCGCCAGCTCCGGCCGAAGCGCTGGATGGCGCCTCCGCTGCGGGGAGTCTCGGACAGCGTCGGCAGGGGAGGGGGCCGGTGGATCGCCACCAGCATGCCGGCCGCCGGCGCAGCCAGCCCGGCGAGCACGCCGAGTAGGATCATTGCAGCCAGGGCCAGGCGCAGGGTGGGCACGCGCCGACCTTCGCCCACTGCGCTGCGCTGCAATCGGAATTGCGCCGCGACCGTGCGACGATGGGATGCGGGCCATGCCGGGCGCGACCATCGTCCCTCCGGGCGGACTGCATCTGCACATCGTGCTGCTGATCGTGACGCCCGCCCTGGTCGCGCTCGCGGGTGGTATAGCCGCGCGGGCCGCCGGGACCGGATTGGCCGCGCGCTACCTGGCCGGCGTGGGACTCGGCGCCGCGATCGGCGTCCAGGCCTTGTTCCTGCTGCCTGGCGGTGCTGCCGGAGTCGTGTTCCCGGGACTCTCGCCGGTGGTCCGCGTGGGGTGGCTGCCCGACCTGCTGGCGTTGGCCCTCGGCTGTTGGGCGGCCTGGCGCTGGCGTGCAGCGGGCATCCTCGCGTGGTGCAGCCGCACCGCGCTGGCGCTGGCTCTGCCGGTCGTGCTGCTGGCTCCGCTGATCGCGGCCTGCGAGCCGGATCTCGCGGTGCGGCATCGTCGTTGGCGGCTGCTGGGCTATGTGCTCGCCGCGCTCGTTTCGCTTTGGCTGCCCGCTTGGTCGATGGCCCTGGCTGCAACGATCGGCGCCACGGCCGCCGGCGCGTGGCGTTGGCCGTTGGTGCTGGTGTCTGCCTCAGCCGTGGTGGCTGCGTGGAGCGGCTGACGGGTGGCGAACGCGGTCGCATCGGCTACGACTCCGCCATGCCCGTGCAGCTCGCGTATCCGAGCTTCATCTCCGCACGCGAGCCGGTGCACGTCGAGACCATCGAGGTCCGCGTCGCCTTCCGGGATTGCGATCCCATGGGCGTGCTCTGGCACGGCAACTACCTCGCCTACTGCGAACTCGCGCGCAACCAGTTGGGCGAACGGATCGGCTTCGGCATCGCACGGTTGCGGGATTTGGGCCTGTTCGCCCCGGTGGTGCGCAGCCAGGTGCTGCACCAGGCGCCGGCTCGGCCCGACGAACTGCTGCGCGTCGAGGCGGCGCTCTACGCCAGCGCGCAGCCCCGGCTGTACCACCGCTACCGGTTGAGCGTTGGCGGTCGGGCGATCGCGCTCGGCGAGACTGAACAGGTGCTGACCGACCAGGCTTTCGGCCTGCTGTTGAGCGTCCCCTCGGCTTTGACCTCGGTGTTCTCGTCGAGGTCTGCGTAGAAAAAACCTACGGGCTCATCTGCTTCTCATGGTCGATGACTAGGCTGGTCGCGTCCACCTCGCCCACGAAAGGCATCCCATGACCAAGCTTCCCCTGTCCTTCGCCCTCGCCGCCCTGATCGGCATCGGTTCGCTCACCGCTGCCGAGCAGGCCGCCGCGCCCGCCGCCGACACCCCGGCGC
>JACDEC010000108.1:5748-8516 GCA_013816645.1 Planctomycetota bacterium | reverse complement strand
CCGTTCGGGCGGTGCGGGTCCAGGGGCGAGAGCCCCGTTCGGGCGGTGCGGGTCCAGGGGCGAGAGCCCCTGGCAGGCGTAGCGGGCAGAGCCCGCGAACAGCAATCCCCTGAGCGAGCCTGCGCGAGCGAACGGGGACAAGGCTCGGTTTCGCGTCAGCGAAACACGCTGGCACAGCCAGCGTCGCCAGTGGCCGACCGCGGCGCTCCGCCGCGCATGCGCAGCATGTCCGAGCGCAGCGAGGAGTCGGGCTCGGGCGCGAGCCGAAGCTACAAGACTTTGTCGATGATCCCGTACGCCTTGGCTTCGTCGGCGTCGAGCCAGTAGTCGCGGTCGCAGTCCTCGACCAGCTTCTCGTAGGGATGGCCGGTGTTCTCGGCGAGCACGGTCAGCAGCATGCGCTTCATCTTGATGATCCGGTTGGCCGAGATCTCGATGTCGGTGGCCTGGCCGCGGGCGCCGCCGAGCGGCTGGTGGAGCAGGACCTCGCCGTGCGGCAGGATCGCGCGTTCGCCTTTGGTGCAGCCGCTGAGGATCACCGCGCCCATGCTCGCGGCCATGCCGACGACCACGGCGTGGATCGGGCAGGTGCTGCGCTTGATGCAGTCGTAGATCGCCATGCCGTCGACGATCGAGCCGCCCGGGCTGTTGATGTAGAGGGTGATCGGCTTCTTGGCGTCCTCGAGCTGGAGGTACAGCATCTGCTGCACCGCCGAGGCCGAGCTCTCGCTGTCGATCTCGGTGCCCAGCCACACGATGCGGTCCATGAGCAGCCGCGACTGCAGGCTCAGCTCCTTGAGATCCTGGTCCTTGGTCTTGGGCACGATGATCTTGATATCGCTCATGGCTGTCCTGGGTGCGCGGGGATGCTAGGCCACCCGGCGACGCAGGTAAAGGCCCGGACGCACCGGACCATTCACACCGTGGGCAACCGGACGCTGCGTCGCCGGAGCCCATGCAGTCCTCGGCCTGCCCGATCGACCTCGGCGCCCAGCATGAGAATGCGGTGAAAAAAGCGGTGCCATCCACTGCAAGTGGTTCTTGCGAACCTACGGGGCGGGCCGACTGTCTGACCATAATCCCGTAAGGAACCCCCCATGCGTCACCTGCTTCTGCCGCTGGCACTTTCGTTCATCTGCGTCACGGCCTCGGCCGCCGACCCGACATCGCCCGAGGAGGCGATCCTCGCGCCGATCAAGGCGCTGCGCAGCAACGACCTGCTCGCGCTGTTCAAGTCGCTGCCTGCCGCCGACCAAGCGGAAGCCGAGCAGTCCTGGAAGGAGGAAGGCGCCAAGGCCAGCCCCACCCAGAAGGCCGAGTTCGACCAGAAGCTCGCGATCCTGCTCAACGATGACGCCATCGAGCAACTCGCCGCCCAGGTCGAACCGATGCTCCAGTCCTACAACCCGCAGGAGGCCGCGGGTCAGCTGATGATGGTCGGCGGCATGATCGCCATGGGCATGGCGCAGGACGAGAAGAGCGCCGAGATCGGCAAGACCCTCCAGGCCCTGATCATGGACATGTCGACCTGGCTGCCCAAGGCCGGCTTCGAGGATCCCGCCAAGCTGCGCGCCGCGCTGACCAAGGTCGTGGCCGCGGCCAAGGCGCTGAAGGTCACCACCGCCGACCAGTTCTTCGCGCTGAGCATCAGCGACCTGCTCACCCGGGCCGGAGCCGCGGTGAAGGAGATCAAGGCCGCCTTCACCGTCTACGAGCTGAACCCCGACGCGTTCCTCGACTCGCTGATCATCACCAAGGTCGAGGGCAGCGGCGACCAGCGCACCGCGTCACTGCAGTTCACCGCCTTCGGCCGCAACCACACCATCCCGGTGAACCTGGAGCAGAAGGACGGCAAGTGGGTCTTCAAGCAGGACGCGCTCGAAGGCCTGATGCCCGGCGCCGGCGCCCAGCCAGTCACGCCCGAGGGTCTCTGATCTCTTCAGCCGCCGATGTCTGAACATCGCGCACGACCTCTGGCGAGCGCCGGGGGTCGTGCTGTTTTCCGGTCAGCCCAGTCGCGTGGGCGGCGCGTGACCATTGATGAAATCGCCTGCGGCCATCGCCCGACCGCCGGGCATCTGCAGGCGTGAAATGACCATCGCCCCGTCGCCGCAGCCCACCAGCAACTCGCCGCCGACCACCACCACGGTCCCCGGCTCCATCGGCACCCCGTGGCGCGGTTCGGCGGCGAGGATGCGCACGCGTTCGCCCGATGCAGATTCGGCCCAGCAGCCCGGAGCCGGCGAATAGGCGCGGATCCAGCGGTCGAGCGCCTGCATCGGCTGGGAGAAATCGAGCCGGCCGTCGTCGCTGGTCAACTTGCGGCAGACCGTCACCTGCGACTCGTCCTGCGCCGTCCACGTCACCCGATCGATCTGCTCGAGGAAGGCCGCGAGGGCCTGGCCCGCGGTTTGGGCCATGGCGTCGTGCAGCCAGGGCAAGGTCGGCCGATCGGGCATGGGCAGGACGATGCGGCTGCACCAGGGCCCTGCATCCAGCCCGCGGACCATGCGCATCACCGTCACGCCAGTCTCGGTGTCGCCAGCGCGGATCGCGGCCTGCAGCGGACTGGCACCGCGCCAACGGGGCAGCAGCGAGCCGTGCAGATTGATGCACCCGAGCAGGGGCAGGTCGAGCACGGGTTGGCGCAGGATCTCGCCATAGGCCATCACCACCAGCAGTTCGGCGCCCTGCAGCTGCGGCGCCGTTTCGGCGCCGCGCAGCGTCTCGGGTTGCCAGACCTCGAGGCCGAGTTCCTGGGCTGCCAC
>JACDEC010000108.1:0-5738 GCA_013816645.1 Planctomycetota bacterium | reverse complement strand
GCCCGGCTGGCCGATCCGGCTGGGTCACCACGCGCAACACCCGCGTGCGTTGCGCCAGCACGAGCAACGCCGGCACCGCGATCTCGGGCGTGCCGAGGAAGATGGTGGGGATCCGGATCACGAGATAGGCACCAGTCCGGAAGTCCGGAAGTCCGGAAGTCCGGAAGTCGGGAACCAGGTGAGACCCGCATCTTCGCTCTTAGCGCGGAATACCCGCAGCCAGACATCCGATCCCGACGGACTTCCGGATTTCCGGACTTCCGGACTTCCGGACGGTGGCAATCTCATTCGAGGTGCCCTTCCGGCTTGATCACCTCCTCCAGCAGCACGGCGAGGTAGCTGTCCGGCGGGAGGTCGACCGAGATCGCCAGGTTCTCGCCGGCGATATCGATCAATGGCTTGGCGGGCTGAAAGCGGATCGCACGACGTGCGCCGTGCAGCCGCGCGACCATCGCGGTATCCAGCGATTCCGCTTCGAGCAGCGTCTGTTCGCGCTGGGCGGCGACCTCGGCCGCGGGACTCATCCCGGCGCCGAACAGCGGGCCCATCGCCACCGCTTCCCAACTGTCCAGGCGAGCCTGCCAGCGCTTCACGTCGTCGACGGTCTGCTCCTCGCCACGGCTGGTGAGCACCCGGTCGCCGGCGAGCACGCTCGATAGCAGGCCATCATCGAGGCGGGTGGCCAGCCAGCGGTTGAACAACGCGGACTGGAAGGCGCCGAGGCAGCGCCCCGGCTCGGCTTCACGCACCGCCTGCTGGGGCAGGCGGCGACCTTCGACGAGCAGCCGGCCCCAGCGCGCGAAGCTGCCCTGCTTGCCGAGCCGCGATGCCGCGACGTAGTTGGGGCAGCCGGCGGTGCGCAGGCGGTCGAGGATCGCGGTGGCGCGGCGGTAGCCGTCATTGGTCGCGCCGCCCTTGATGTGCGCGCTCCAACGCAGGCGCACTACGCTGGCCTCGCTGACCGGACGCTTTGACCGGGTGATGGTCAGGACCTTGACCTTGCCGTGCGCTCCGGCGGTCTTGAGCGCCTGCGGATACTCGACCAGGTCCTCGGGCAGGCTGAACCACTGCACGCAGCGGCCCCGGCGCTCGCGATTGCCGGCGAAGGACACGCTCTCGGTCGGTGCGTGCACCGCGCGCGCCACGGCCGCACGGGCCTGCTGGGAACCCAGGTCGGTCTTCGCCACCTTGACCCAGACGTGCTTGCCGTCGCCACCGGGTTCGTTGGCGAGGACCTCTTCGCAGCCCCCGAGGTGGTCGCGCCATTCGCCGCCCGTTCCAGGCAGATCGGCGGTGCATCGGCTGAGCGCGGTCATGGCGCGCAGGTTGTGCGGCCCTGGTGGGCTGTCGATGGCCAAACGTCCGCGCATCGTCGCTCTGGCGGGCTGGTCCCCGCCGTGCTAACCTCTCCGCGTCCATGCACGGTGACCTGGTCGGCAAAGTGTTCGGCAATGTGCGCCTCACCGCGCCCTTGGGCAGCGGTTCGATGGGCGTGGTGTACCGCGGTCTGCACCTGCGCTTCGACCGCGAGGTCGCGGTCAAGATGCTGGCCGCGCAGGACAAGCCCAAGCACCGCGAGCGTTTCCTGCGCGAAGGCAAGGCGGCGGCGCGGGTGCACAGCGAGTACGTCGTCCAGGTGCTCGACGCCGGCGACCAGGATGGCGTGGCCTACCTGGTCATGGAACTCGTCGATGGTCGTGACCTCGGCTCCCTGGTGGACAGCGACGGGCCGATCGCCGCCGACCTCGCGCGCCAGGTCGCCCTCGACGCGGCGCGCGGGTTGGCCGCGATCCATGCCGAGGGCATCGTCCACCGCGATATCAAACCCGAGAACCTGCTCATCGAGCGCAATGGTCGGGCCAAGATCGCCGACCTCGGCTTGGCCAAGGATCTGGCGCACGATGTCCGCCTGACCGCCACCGGCATGCTGGTCGGGACACCGCTGTACGTCGCTCCCGAAGCCATCAAGGACCCCCAGGCGATCTCGCCCAAGGCGGACATCTACGGCCTCGGTGGCACCTTGTTCCACGCGCTGGTCGGTACGCCGCCCTTCCCCGGCAAGACCCCGGTCGATGTCATGCACGGCCATCTGACCAAGGCCCCTCCCGATCTGCGCACCCTGCGCCCGGACATCCCGGCCGATCTCGCCGCCGCGATCGCGCGCTGCCTGGACAAGGATCCCCTGGATCGGCCGGATGCGACGGAGCTGATCGCCCTGCTCGAGCCGCCCGCTCGACCCGTCCCAGCGCAGCCTGGCCCCGTCGAGGCTCCCCGACCAGCCCGCACCAACTGGGCCCTGGGACTGGTCGTGGTGGTGCTCCTGGCCCTGGCGATCGCCGCCCTGGTCCTGCGCGGGGGCTGATCCCTGGCGACCGGAAGCCCGGTCACGCTCATCCCCGGAAACCGCTTCTGATGGAGTGGCATCCGCCGCTCACTGGCGCTGCTCAGTGGCGCTGCTCACTGGCGCTGCTCAGTGGCAACCAGGCCTCCAACCGGGAGGACAGCTTGCCCTGTCCCACGCGTCTGATCAGGGTACCCTCCATCCCGATGCGCTGCCTCCTCCCCCTCCTGCTCGCTGTCATCTGCCCGGCGCTGGCGGCCGAAGCCGCTCCGGCTGCGCAGGACGTGGTCCTGCTCACCAACGGTCAGCGCATCACCGGCACGGTCGATGATACGGTCGTGGTGCGCGACGGCAGCACCGCGATCCGCACCCGCGGCGGGGTGCTGGTCATGCGTCGGGACCTGATCGAGCGGATCGAGGAGAGCTACGCGACGCGCCGTGCGAAAGTCTCGGACAACGACGCCGCGGGTCTGTACGCGCTCGCCAAATGGTGCCTGACCAAAAGCCTGCGCGAGGAAGCGGCGACGTTGCTCTCGCTCGCCGTAGCGGTCCCGAATGGTCCGATCGAAGCGCGCGCCCTCTACGCGCGGCTGATCGACGAGATGAAGGGCCCGGAGGCGGCGATCCCGTTGTACCGCGCCTATCGGACCGCCGGTGGAACCGCCAGCGAACCGCTCGCTCGCCTGAAGCAGCTCGAAGATCTGCTCGCCGATCACGAGAAGGTCGCCAATACGCCGATCGAGGGTCCGGCCAAACCAGCGGTCAACGACGGCATGGAAGCGCGGGCCTTCACCGGGGAGTCGGTGCAGTACTTCAACGCCTGCGAGGTCCAGGTCGTCAAGGTCACCACCGAGGACGGCACCAACCAGGTTCTGCGCCTGACCTACCATCCCGGCGACAAGGAGAAGGCCGCTGCCAAGCGGCCGCTGCCCGGGATCTCGGTCAAGGACACGCCGATGCTCACGCTCTACGCCAGCAACCCCACGGACAAGCCGGTGGACCTGGCGATCGCGCTGAAGACCGGCGAATACGTCTGGCACGAAAGCCCGACGGTCGCCATCCCGCCGGGCAAGGGCTTCGTCGAGGTGCACTTCAATCTGCTGGAGAAGAACTTCAAGATCGCCCCGGACTGGACCCCGAACGCCCCGATGGCCCATCTCGACGACGTGAAGGAACTGCTCTTCCTGGTCTACAACGGCAAGGCTGAGGGCGAGCTGCTGCTCGATGGCATCGATTTCAAGAAGAAGGAATTGTAGAGCGGAGTCGACGCGCAGCGGTGCTGCGCCATCAGCGTAGCTTGGGCGGTACGTCCTGCGCCGGCATCGCCCGGATCTTCCAGCCATCGCCCGTGAGATAGTTCCGCGCTCCCAGCCGAGCCACGGCGCGCATCCGCAACGGATCCGGCAGTCCATCCTCGGTCGCGATCCACTCGGCGACATGCGCATGGACCACTTCGAGCAGGCACAGGCTCGCCACTGGCTGACCGACCTCGACAATGCGATGCAATCGGCATTCGAAGGCGACGTCGGCGATCGCCAGGCGCGGCGGGGCGACCCGCACGCTCGGCAGCAGCGCCAGGCCGAGCACCTCGGCCTCGCTGACGGCATGCGCGTATTCGCCGCCGCTGGCATGCATGCGTTCGAGCTCTCCCATCGGCACAAGGTGCACGACCGCCTCGCCATTGGCCCGCAGGTTGACCAGCGTGTCCTTGGGCGGCACCCGATCGATGATCGACACCGAGACGATCGGCGGCTGGGCGCATACCCCGTTGAAGAAGCTGAACGGCGCCAGATTCACCGTTCCCGCGGCATCGCGCGTGGTGATCCAGGCGATCGGGCGCGGCACGATCGCATTGATCAGCAGGTGGTAGCGGTCCTTGTGGCTGAGCTGCGCCGGGGCGAACGACGGCATCAGCGTCGTCCGACGATCATGTACCCAGCTTGAGCACGTAGACGTGCACGTAGCGCCCCTGGTCGGCGAGCGCCTGCGCATGCGCGGGGGTCTGGTCGGGCTTGGGCGCGACCTGCAAGGGTTCCTCGACGAGCAGGCGCTGGCCATCGCCGCTCCAGCGCGGGCGTTCACCGATCTCGGCGAGCACCGCCTGGGGGCGACCGCGCAGATCGATCAGCACCAAGCGACCGTCACGATCGGTCGCGGCGACCATCGGCAGGGTCGGATGAGGCGCCGGATCGTGCATATCGCTGGCGACGACCACCGGGGCAGCGTTGGGTCCGGCGAGGTGCACGAGTTTGGTCGGGACACGCCACCAGGGCGCATCGGCCGCTGGCTCGGAACCGAGCTGCACCGCGACCACGCCGCCATCGGCGGTCCACGCTGGCTGGATCGCAGCGGGGATGCCGCTGATGCGCGCGGGCTGCCAGCGCACGACCAGCGCGCCGAGCCGCGGCTTGGCGGTCCAGTGGTCCTCCTCGAGCACCGGCGTCTGCTGGAAGCAGATGCCGGGGCCGTGGCGCTGGGGTTCGGGTAGGAAGCCCGGCACGAAATCGTTCATCGTCCCGGCGCTATCGATCAACACGATGCGATCCTCGATCTGGGCGACGATCCGATCGCGCCACAGCCGCGGGCGCCAGCCCGAGCGCGAGAGCAGGCGGGTCTCGGTGGGCTGCGCCGCGCGCATCGCCACCACGGTCAGCCCGTCGGTATTCGGCACGATGCTGCCATCGGGGATGCGCACCACGTTGTCGGCGGGGCCGAACACGAACTCGTAGCCGTTGACCCACGACGCGTCGTGCATCGAGCGCTTCTCGAGCGAATTGAAGTAGCCCTGGTGGCCCTGGCCTTCTTCGAGCAGGGCGAAGCCGCCGGCAGCGCGGACCAGGACCTGGTAACTGGTCGGATTCCACTCGGCTTCGGGGTCGGGAACCGTGGTCTCCCAGCCGTAGTGGCGCAGCACGATCACCTGCGACGGGGCGGGGGTGTCGCGCGGGGCGCAGCCGGTCACGAACAACAGCAGCACGAAGACGACGGGGGCGATTCGGAGCATGGCAGAGCGTCGCCCACACCGCCGGCTGGCAAGGCCGGAACGCCCCCCGGTCATGGGCGCGAGGGACGCGCCGTCCGGCTGGCGGCGACAATGCGCTCGCAGCAGGCGATCGCCGCGGCCCGCTGTCCGGCGAGGTCGGCGCCGAGCCCGAGGTCGGGCAACTCCTTGAGCCAACGATCGGCCTCGCCGAGCAGTCGGCGGCCCAGGGCACCCTCCAGCCGCTGGGCCTCGCCACGCACGCCGAGCAGGCGATCGCGGGTGTCGCCGATCGCGCTGCGCTCGACCGCGATGCGCCGGGCCAGTTCCGCCACCCCCTGGCGCAGCCGGTTGGCGGCGAAGCCGCTCGAACTGCTGGCGCCAGGGGTGGCGATGGCGAGCAGGGCGTCCTCGAGC
>JACDEC010000582.1 GCA_013816645.1 Planctomycetota bacterium | reverse complement strand
GGCGAACACATCGTCGTGCTCCCCTGCGCGGCCGACGGCGCCCAGCGCGTCGCCGCCTGGCTCGCCGCCCGCGATGCCAAACCGGCGGCGGTGCTGGCCAACTGGCATATCGCGCTCGATGCCGCCGGCCTGGCCGCGTTCGTCGCCGCCTTCCCCGGGCTGCGCTACGAAGTGCGCGCGCCGATCCTCGACGACCTCTTCCTGGCCTTGGCCGAGGAGCGCCAGCCATGAACGTCTTTCGTCCCGCTTTCGCCTGGCAGAGCCATGCGGTGCTCGCCCGGCACATCCGCGTGCACCTGCGCAAATGGCACACCGCGCTGCTGCCGCCGGTCTGCGAGCCGCTGATCATGCTGCTGGCGTTCGGCGTCGGCCTCGGCCGACAGATGGGCAACCTCTCCTGGGCCGGGCGGCCGATCGACTACCTGACCTACCTCGGGCCGGGCATCCTCGCCTACACCGCGTTCATGACCGCGTTCTTCCAATCGCTGTTCTCGGCCTACGTGCGCATGCACTTCCAGAAATCCTGGGAAGGTCAGCTCACCACCCAGGTCCGCCTCGAACACGTGGTCTGGGGCGAAGCGCTGTGGGCCGCGGCGATGGCTACGACCTACGCGGTGATGGTCTGCGTGGTGCTGGTCGGCTTCGGCCTGGCCGGATCGCTGCACCTCCACTGGGCGTGGCTGCCAGCAGTCATCCCCCTGCTGTTCCTCGCCGCGCTGGCGTTCTCGGCGATCGGCCTGCTGTTCACCGCGATCCTGCCGAGCATGGACCACATGGGCTTGCCATTCTTCCTGGTGATCATGCCGATCGGCTTCGCCAGCAGCACCTATTTCCCGCTGCCCGACATCCCGGCGCTCGCTCTGATCGTGCAGGCCAATCCGCTGCACCACCTCGCCGAGGGCCTGCGCTGGCTGCTGATCGCTGGTGTACCGACCTGGCACCTCGCCGCGGCCGCCGGCTTGTGCTTGCTGATGATCGCGATCCTCATCCCCATCGACATGCGCCTGCTGCGCAAGCGGGTGTTCGGCGACGGCTGATCGCAGCTCCTCGCTTCTTCAGCCGTGCTTCTTCACCGCGTGGATCAGCTTGTCGAGCGCCTGCAGGTAGGCGTTGCGATCGCTGGCCTGCATCGGCTTGGGACCGCCGCGAACATCGCCGGCGCCGCGCAGGTACTGCATCAGCTCGCGCGACGCCAGGGCGCTGCCGATCGAATCCGCGTCGAACAGCGAGCCACGGCCAGTGATCACCCGCGCGCCCTTGGCCAGGCAGCGCGCGGCGAGCGGGATGTCCTCGCTGATCACGATGTCGCCCTTGCCGACGTGCGCGACGATCCAATCGTCCGCCGCGTCGAAGCCGTCGTCGACGACCTCCAGCCGGACCGTCGGATCGTTGGGCATGTTCATCCACTGGTTGGCGACCACCGTCACGGACAGGCCGTAGCGCTTGGCGACGCGGTAGGTCTCGTCCTTCACGGGGCAGGCGTCGGCGTCGATGTAGATGTGCAGCACGGCTGTCCCGGGTGGAGTCGCAGCATCGCCGGCGCTCGCCGCGGGCAAGCCGCCTGGGGCTCACCCGCCGAGCTGGGCTATCCGCCACTGCGCGAACCGCAGGTGGATGGGGTCGTTGCCGAACGGATGCGGGCCGAGCCAGCGACGGTAGCAGGCCAGCGCCTCCTCGGTGCGTCCCGCGCGCTCGGCGAGCAGGGCGTCGAGCAGCGCCAGTCGCCGGTCGAGGTGGGCGCGCATCGGCTGGGCCCGCCAGGCGTCGGCGTCGATCTCGCCGAGCAGGTACCGCGCATCGTGCCACACGACCTGCGCGTACCGTTCTGCGCAGGTGTCGCGCGCTGACTGGCAGGCGCGGACGAAGGCACCCTCATCACCCTGCAGTTCGCGCAGGAAGGGCACCAGCAGCAGTTGCCAGCGCGCGTAATCAGGGCCGAAATCGAACCACGTCGCACAGGGTGGAACCAGGTCGGCCATCGCCGTCCGGTCACCGCCGGCCAAGCGGTCCATCGCCTGGTAGCCACGCACCAGACCAACGATCTTCCAGTCGGATGGCCAGCGCGCCTCCACCTCGGACGCGCGACCGCGCAGCAGCATCGCTGTGGCGACCACCGTGCGATGGGAGCCGGCGAGACAGGCGTCGAGGTTGCCGAGCGCCAGGTTCGCCCGGTCCCGCTCGAAGCCGCCAGCGCGCTCGTCGACCAGCACCTCGGCCGGACGGTCGAGGCCGAGCAGGATGTTCGCCCGGTGGCCCAACTGCTCGGGACGCAGGACCACCCGCTGCATCTCGTCGAGACGGCCGAAGGTCCAGTACAGCCAGAGCAGGAGTTCGCCGGAGGGATCGGGGCTCTCCAAGGCTTGCGTGTAGCGACCGAGGTTCCACAGCGCGCTCCCGACCGCAGGCTGCTCGGGATATTCGTCAAGAACCCGCCGGTACTCGCCGAGCTGGAGCAGCGCATCGGCGCAGCTCGCGCGCTGCTCCGGGAAGCGGCTGAGCGCTTCGTGCGGACGCCGCAACGCCAGCAACAGGCGCGTCGCCTCGTAGTCGGCTATGTCCAGTCCCCCGAGGTACTGGTCGTGCGCCGCCAACCAGCGCTCGAGCAGCGCGGGGTCGACACCGAGTTCGCGCAGGATCTGGCTGCCGCGGGCCCAGGTCGGCGCGACCGTCGCC
>JACDEC010000107.1 GCA_013816645.1 Planctomycetota bacterium | reverse complement strand
GCGCAACGCCGCAGACGGGCGCCGCGGCCAAGACAAATGGAAGACATTTCTGATACAGGACACTAGGCACCAAAATGCTCAGCCAGGCGAACGCCGCGCTGTCCGGCGCTGGTCGCCTGCAGCCGCTCAGGCTTCGCCAGCTCCGGCGCGCCGCCCCATCACCACCGGCTTGAGCCCGCTCGCGATATCCAGCAAGGCGCTGCCCACCATGGCGGCGAGCACCGCGCGGCCGGGTTCGCGCAGGTGCACGCCGTCGATGTAGTAACGCTCGTCGCAGCTGGCCGCGATCGTCGCGAAGCGGTGGTCGGTGTCGAAGCGCACCAGCCCGGCCGCGCCCAGGTCGGTGTCCCAATACGCCTCGAGCCAGGTGTTGTAGGCCTGGCGCGCTGCATCGACGCCGTCGATGTCGGTGCGGCTGCGACCGGGATTGTGCCCGGCGATAATCGTGCACGGCAGCACGGTCCAGCCACGGCTGCGGGCGCATGCGCAGTAGTCGCGCACCGCGCTGCGCAAGCCGGCCTCGCTCAAGGGCGTCTCGATTCCGGCATTGCGGGCGTAGACCAGCTGACCGAGATCGTTGGAGCCGACCAGCATCACCACGACCGCGCGCGCTGACGCTGGGTCGGGTAGCGGTAGGGTCGAGTCCGCGGCCCGGGCCCGGGCCAGCATCTCGTCGCTGCGTTGCCCCGGCACGGCGACGATGGTGAAGTCGCTCCAATCCGCTGGTGGCAACTGGACGCGCAGCAGCTCGCCATATGCCGGGGCGGCTTCATCGGCCCAGCGCGTGCTGATGCTGTCGCCATCGAAGCGGGTCTGGATCACGCCGTGCATCCCTGGTGGTGGCGACCGCCGAGTCATCGCGGCAGCCTCAGGCGACGAGTGTGACCGCCAGAGCGGGGAAAGGCAATCCTGTCGACGCAGGCGATGCTTGCTCGGTCCGATCCCGGGGCACGCTCAGGCATGCGCACAGCCTTTCTCCAGTACGTCCTGCTCACGTTCTTCCTGCTCCCGCTGCTGTCGGGAGCCGCACCGGCCGGCGAGGCGGTCCTGGTCGATGCCGCGGGCAAGCAGCCGCGGATCGCGGTGGCCGCCGACGGGGCGGCGTACTTGGTCTATGGCCGGGGCAACCAGGTCGTGGTGCGCACGGCGCGCAAGCCGGCCGCAGAATTCGCACCCGCGAGCGAGCTGGGTCCGGTCGATGGACTGATGTGCGGCATGCGACGCGGCCCGCAGGTCGCGGTGACCGCAGCAGCGGTGGTCGTGGCTGCCATCGGCAAAGCCGGCGATATCCAAGCCTGGGGGTCATCCGATGGCGGTACCACCTGGGGCGATCCGGTCACGGTCAACGATCAGGCCTCGGCAGCGCGCGAGGGCCTGTTCTCGATCGCGGCGAGCGGAGCGCGGATCTGGGCGGTGTGGATCGACCTGCGCTCCGGCAAGGGCGAGATCTACGCAGCGCACACCAGCGACGGCGGCGCCCATTGGTCGACGAATCTGGTGATCTACCGCTCGCCCGACGGCAGGGTGTGCGAGTGCTGCCAACCCACGGTCGCCGGTCTGGCCGACGGTGGAGCGGTCATCATGTGGCGCAACGCGCTCGCCGGTGCGCGTGATCTCTATGCCTGCACCGTCGACGCCGAGGGAACGGTGACGACTGCCCCAGCCAAGCTCGGATCGGGCACCTGGACGCTCAACGCCTGCCCGATGGACGGCGGCGGCGTCAGCGCAGTCGGCACCAGGTATGCGGCGATCTGGCGCCGCGATGCCGACCTCTACCTCGTCACTTCCGCGGAACCCGCGAAGGAGCGCGCGCTCGGTCCCGGACGCAACGCAGCGATCGCCGCTGCTGGGGGCAAGCTCCTGCAGGCCTGGCAACGCGATGCCGACATCGTGCTCGCGCGCGATGGCGCCAAGCCGACGGTCATCGGTCAGGGATCCTATCCCGTGGTAGCGGCCGCGGTCGGTGGCGCGCCGGCGCTCGTCGCCTGGGAAGCGCCGGACGGCGTGCGCATCCTGCGCCTCGCCCCCTGACGCGATCCGCGGACGGGTTGGCCCTATCCATGCCAGCCGTCGCTGCGACACTGCGCGTCCACCCACGGAGAAGCCCATGGCCAACGAGAAGAAGCAGCAGCGCGAAACCAAGAAGGCCCCGCTGTTGACCAAGAAGGAAAAGAAGGCGGCGAAGGCCGCGAAGAAAGCCCGCTAGATCGGTTGACCCGCCGGCGCTGCCAGTGCGCGTCGGCGGGTAGCAGGTCGCGATCACGCCACGTGTGCCCAATGGATGCGCACGGTCGGCCCCGCCATAGGTAGCGGAATAGTGGTGGCATTCAGTGGTCGCATCCTGCGTTGGATCGCGGCGACTTGCTGCGACTGACAGAGCAAGTATTGCACCTCCCGTCCCCGCGAAGTCACCGCGCCAAACAACCAGGCGATCGACCAGTCGCGGATCGCGACCGCGTCGGGCACGCGCACGACTCAGCCTTCAACACCCAGCGCGGCTTCACCACCGCCCCATCGACCATTCACGAAATCTCGGCACGAGCCGCCTACATGCACACTCCCGGCGCAACCACCACCAGGAGTCGATCATGCCCAAGCTGCTCTCCATCACCCTCACCGCATTGGCGTCCGTCGCCGCTGCCGTCGAGCCCTACATCGTCCCCACGCTGCCAGGCGTCAGCCTGACGCCCATCGCCACGGTCGGCGATTCCTTCAACGCCAAAGCGGACGGTTCGCCCTACCGCTTCGTCGGCATCCCTGACGGTCTCGGGGCGTACTCCGCGGGCCGCGATGGGTTCGTGCTGCTGATGAACCACGAGCTCGCCGCTGGCACCGGCGTCGTGCGCGCGCATGGCCAGAATGGCGGCTTCGTGTCGCGCTGGTCGATCAAGCGCGGCTCCCTGGCGGTCGAGCGGATCGAGGATTTCAACCCGGCGCCGGGCACCATCCATTCGTGGAGCGCGGCCACCGGGCATGTTGCCAATGCCAGCATGGTGTACCGCCGCCTGTGCTCCGCCGACCTGGCGATGCAGACCGCCTTCGTCAATCCGTTCACCGGCAAGGGCACCTGGTCGCACATGCTGCTCTCCGGCGAGGAGACCGGTCCCGAAGGCCGGGCGTTCGCGCACGTGGCGACCGGCGCGAGCGCGCGCATGAGTTACGAGCTGCCGCATCTCGGCAAGTGCTCGTGGGAGAATCTGGTCGCCAATCCCTTCCCGCAGGACCGCACGGTGGTCATCGGCACCGATGACGCGACTCCTGGTCAGCTCTATGTCTACGTTGGCGACAAGCGCCACGCCGGTAGCGATGTCGAGCGCTCGGGACTGGTCGGCGGGCGGGTCTTCGGCGTCTCGGTGCCGCATGCGCCGCTGGAGATCCGTGAAACCGGGGTCGGCGCCGGCAAGGGCGTGCCGGTGGCGTTCACTATGGCCGCGCTCGGCGACCTCTCGGCCTCGACCGGGGCCCAGATCCAGACGCTCAGCCAGGCGATGGGCGTGACCGAATTCTTGCGTCCCGAGGACGGCGCTTGGGATCCGCTGTTCCCGCGCGACTTCTACTTCGTCACCACCGACCGCTTCGACCAGGTCAAGGACGGCCTGGTCGGTGGCCAGATCGGGCGCAGCCGCCTCTGGCGCCTGCGCTTCGCTGACATCACCGATCCCGCCGCCGGCGGAACCATCACCATGCTCATCGACGGCAGCGAACTGCCCGGTCCGCAGATGATGGACAACCTGTCCGTCGACTGGAAGGGTCGGGTGCTGCTCCAGGAGGATCCGGGCAATCAGAAGCACCTTGCGCGCATCTGGATGTACGAGATCGAGACCGGCGAACTCACCGAGATCGCCAAGCACAATCCCGCGCTGTTCGGCGACATGCTGGTCCCCGGCACCCTGACCAACGACGAGGAATCATCGGGGATCATCGACGCCTCGGCGATCCTCGGCGGCAACATGTACCTCTTCGACGTGCAGGCGCACTATGACATCGCCGGCGAACTGGTGCAGGGCGGGCAGCTCCTGGCCATGCGTGTGCCGCGCGGCGGCATGCCGCCGATCCTGCGTGTGCTGTGGCGGTTCTTCGCCGAGCCGCGCGGCATCGCCGGGCTGCCCGCGCACCGCGGCGGCGGCGATCTGGCTGCGCGCTGATCAGCTCGAACAGTGAATGATGCATGCCCGGCTCGTGAACAACGGGCCGGGCATGCTTTTGGGTGGGGACGATCCCGCGGCGCGATCGTCGACGGAGCCCTCTCTGCTCAGGGCGCCTCGTCGCGCCACAGGCGCCAGTAGCGATGCAGGCGCCGCGCGTAGGCAGCTGGGTCTTCCGCATACAGCCGTTCCCCGTGCCGCAGCGCCTCCGCGCTGGTCGACTCCCGGCGCACGCCGAGCGAGCGCAACAAGGTCCGCTTGCGATCCCGGTCCGTCTCGCGGCGACGAATCTCCGTTCCGAGGACGTGCAGATCGTGGTTCAGGCCCAACGTGTCCGACAGACGGGACAACTCCTGGTTCAACGGCTGCAGCGCTTCCGGCCACGCAGGCACCAGCAGGCGTATGGCATACCACTGCTCCTTGAGCCGCCGCCGCCAGCGATGCAGGTCGGTCGCTTTGCGCGAACGCTGCGCGCGCCGATGCGCCTTCGCCGCGTCGGCATAGACGCGTTCGATGCCGCGCCATGCCAGGGCCCATCCTCCCGACGGGTCGCAGCGCTTGACGCGGCGACGCACCTCGGCGAGCGCCTCGAGCATCTGCGGCAATGCGGCCTGCAACGCGGTTTCGGTCGCGACGCGCTGCTGGGCGAACGCTTCAGCCAGGCGGTCGCCCGCCGCGCCGAGGCGATGACCGCGTTGGAGATCGGCGAATCGCTGGATGAGCACCAACGCGTCGCGCGGAGCTCCGAGCTGGCGCGCGACCCTGCCCAGCCGGCGATCGAGTCGACCCACGCCTTCGAGTCCGTCCTCGACCAGTCGGATGATCGCGCGCGCCTTCTTGATGCTCTTGCGCGCGTCGTGCACGGCCTTTTCGGAGCGCGGCGCCTCGGCGAGTGCGGCGATGGCATGATCGATCCGTTGCGACCCGAGACGGCGCACCGCATGCGCGCAGGATTCCTTGGCGTGGAACAGGAAAGTCATGCGAGCACTCGTGGGCGGGGTTGTCGCACTTTATGCAGCCTATGCAGGGCGGGATTCTTAACCCAACCTTTACCAGAACCGACCACAGCCGAGCCCAGCATCATGTTCACCCGCAAGCGGCGCGCTCTTCACGCGACGCACATGCACCGATGCAGCATCCGCGGCTCAACCCACCTGGAGACCGCATGCGTCCACTCATCCTCCTCGCCTGCCTCGGCATCGGCGCGAACGCCGCGGCCAGCGATGCCTACTTCTTCGATGTCCCGTTGCTGCCAGCTACGAGCTACCTGAGCCACCAACTCACCGTCGGCATCGGCAGCGGCGCATTCCACCGCCCTGGCGATCCGTCACCATTGGTGTGGACGTGCACCGACCGCGGACCGAATGCCGATTTCAAGAACGGCAAGCAGTACCCGCTGCCTGAGTTTGCGCCGTCGATCTACGCGCTGTGGGCGCATCGCAACGGCGCGCGGGTTATCGCCCACATCCCGTTGAGCGATCGCGCCGGCCTCCCGCTCAGTGGCCTGTCCAACCCGCTGAGCGCGCCGGCGTTGAGCGAAGCCGCCTATGGTCCGACCGGAGCGCTGCTCGCCCCCGATCCCGCCGGCATCGACATCGAGGCCCTGGTGAAGCTCGGCGACGGGAGCTTCTGGCTGGCGGACGAGAACGCCCCCAGCCTGCTCCACGTCGATGCCAACGGGCGCGTCCTGCGTCGCCTGGTGCCGGACGGTGTCGCCGCCAGCCTCGCTGGCGCCCAGTCGCGTTATGACATCGCGGGAACATTGCCGCGCATCCTGCGCCTTCGTCGGGTCAACCGCGGATTCGAGGCCATCGCGGTCGCGCCCGGCGACGCCGTGCTGTACACGGCTCTGCAGAGCCCGCTCGATCATCCCGCCAACAGCGCCAAGCCCACGCCGAGCCCGCGTCTCTCGCGGACCGTGCGCCTGCTGCGCGTCGATTCCGCGAGCGGGGCGGCGACCGCGGAATGGGCGTACGACTGCGAGCGGTTCACCGACTTCCACGATCCGGTGGCGCTCAACCCCAACCCAAAGCAGGGTGACGTCAAGATCAGCGAGTTGGTCGCGGTCGACGCCGACCGACTGATCGTGCTCGAGCGCACCGACTTCAAGGCCAAGCTCTTCCTCGTCGACCTCAGGGTACCCGCCACCGATCTGCTGGGATCGCGCTGGGACGACGAGGCGACGCGGCCGACCTTGGAGCAGATCGATCTCGCGCATCCCGGCGTCGGCGACCCGATCCTGCCGCTGAGCAAGACCCTGATCTTCGACCAGGATGTCGATTGCCCGGAGATTCCCGGAAAAATCGAGGGCGTGGCCCTGATCAATCCCTCGACCATCATGCTGATCAACGACAACGACTTCGCCATCGGTGGCGAACGCACGGTCATCACCTTCGTGGTGCTGCCGCCCCGCGCGCGTCACTGATCGTTCGCCGCGCCGCGTGGCCCGCCGCCCTCGGGCGGTGCCACGCGGGATGTCGTGCGAATCGTATCAGCGTGGGGGTGGCGCAGCTGAGCGCAGGGTCACGGTGCTGACCGCGTTGCGGCGGATCTCGTCGACGTTGGTCCAATGGGGATGCAGCTCACCCGCGCGCCACAAGGGCAACTGGTCGAGGTAGTGGCGGCTGCGCGGCTGACCCCATTGCCCGCCGGGCAGCACGCTGCCCGACGCGGAACGCTGGCCGAGGTCGGCGACCATGCGCCACGACGGCGCGCTGCCCGTGGCTCCGAACGGCCGATGCGGCGCGAACGCCGCCTGCTGCACGGTGTCGACGTCGCCGCCGATCGCGAAGCTCGGCCCGTCGAGCAGGCGACCGATGAGCGGCGCGCTGGAGAGCGGATGGGCGAGCCGCATCCGGTGGATGCGCCCCCAGGCCCAATGGTCGACGTCGTCGCCCATCAGGTAGCGCAGGTGGCGGACCGCGTCGCGCAGGGCCTCGTCGAGCAGCGGGATCCAATCCCCGTGCAGGGACCGCGGCGGCGCCGTCCAGCGCTCCAATGCCGACAGCACCAGGCTGGTGTAGCGCCCGAGGACATGGCTGTGGTCGCCGAGCGCGCCGAGCCGGCTGTAGCCCAGCAACTCGTTGGTCAGCTCCTGACCGAGCATCGGGGCGAAGATCAAGCGGGCGGTGGTGAGGACCATCGTCTCGTACACCGCGGCGCCGCGGCTGGCGGCGTCGGCCTGGCCGTTCCAGGCGAGCAGCTCGGTGAGCGCGCGCACCTCGATGGGATCGCGGGGCACCAGGCGGCGGCAATGGCCGGCGAAGACCAGGCCGGGCAGGCAGAGCACGTCGAGCTGCATGCGCCGGCAGTCGTCGACGGTGAGATCGCGACGATCGCCGAGCAGCTGGCCGATCCGCTGCGCGCGCCAGCCGTTCATGAAGTCCTCGCCGAGGTGATGGGGGTACTCGGGTCCGCAGGGACGGTTGTTGGCGGTGACGATCCAACCGCGTTCGGGGTCGCAGCTGGCAGGCAGCTCGGCGAAGGGGATGTACCCCGTCCATTCGTGGTCCGCGCTCCAGCCGGGCGCGGGCAGGCGGCCATCGCCCCGGGCGCGGATCGGAATGGCGCCCGCGAGCTGGTAGGCGATGCGGCCGGCGACATCGGCGAAGACCACGTTCTGCGGCGGACAGTGCCAGCGCGCCAGCGCGGCGCGGAAAGCATCGGCGTCCGGGGCGCGCGCCATCGCCAGCAGGGTGCCGACCACCCGTCCCGGCTCGTAGGCAGTCCAGCGCAGCGCCATCGGCTCGATGCCGTCCTCGGGGCCGACCACGATCGGACCGTGGGTGGTGACCAGCACCTCCTCGACCACGTCGTCCCCGCCGCGGACCCGGATCACTTCGCGCACCCGCTCGGTGGGCAGCCAGTGGTCGCCGAAGCGATGGTTGCCAGCGGCGTCGAGTCGTTCGCGGTAGAGATCCTGGACGTCCGCTCCGGAATTGGTGAAACCCCAGGCCACCCGCGGGGTGTGGCCGATGACCACGCCGGGAGCCCCGGGCAGGGCGGCGCCATAAACGTCGAGCCCCGGGGCGACCAGGTGGCATTCGTGCCACACGCTCGGCAACTGCAGTGGCAGGTGCGGATCGCTGGCCACCAGGGGCCGGCCGCTGCGGGTGCGCGTACCGGCGATCACCCAGGCGTTGCTGGCTCCGGCGCCGCCCATCGGCAGCCAGGCCTTGGTGCGCTGGCGCAGCTGGTCGAGCGTGCGGGCAGCCAGGCCATCCGCGGTGGCCCCGGCGGGATCGACCACCACGGGCTGGCCAGCGACATCGGACAGTTCGCAGAGCTGGGCCATGGTGGCATCGACGGTGCCGGCGATGCGCAGGCGCAGCAGCTCGGCATCAAGGTTGGTGCAGAGGTTGAGCGCCAGGACCTTGGCGTGGGCCAGCGAATCC
>JACDEC010000106.1 GCA_013816645.1 Planctomycetota bacterium | reverse complement strand
CTTCGCGACGCGCTTCCGTCCGCGGCTGCCTGGCCGCCATCGCCTGCGCCTCATCGCCGCCTGGGTGGGCGGATCGCCGCTGACCGTGCAACTCGGGGACCTGGTCGTCGTCGGCGAGCCCTGGGAAGGCATTCCCCGTCCGGATGCGCAGGACCCGCGCTTCTTCAGCGCGGGCGGCCGCTTCATCTGGCCGCTCGGGCACAACCTCAATTCCACCTATGACGTGCGCAGCCGGTCGTCGCTGGGAACCACGCTCACTCCAGATCGCGGCTCGTTCACCCGCGACGCGCTGCTCGAACGCCTGATCGCCGCGGGCGGCACCGGCTGCGAGACGTGGCTGAGCGCGTGGAATCTCGGCCTCGAATGGTCGCAGGATTGGCCCGGCTACCGCGGCGCCGGCCGCTACCACCCCGGCCATGCCTGGGCGCTCGATCGATTCCTAGATCGCGCCGAAGCCGCCGGCATGCACGTCAACCTCAGCATCTTCAACCATGGCATGGCGCGCGAGAACGCCGGCGCGGAGGCCGAGTGGCCGTTCCATCCCTGGCGCAGGGCCAATGGCGGGTGGATGGAGCGACCGTCCGAGCTGTTCCGCGACGAGCGCGCCTTCGTCGCCCAACGCAAGCTGTTCCGCTACCTCGGCGCGCGCTACGGCGACAGCCCCGCGCTGCTCGGTTGGAAGCTCTGGGCCGAGGTCAATCTCGCCGAGGCCGACAACGACGAGGTCGTGGCCTGGCACGCGCGCGCCGGCCGCGCCATGGCCGAAGCCGACGGATCGGGTCGTGGCGTCACCACCCACTGGTGCGGGGACTGGAATTCGGCCGATCGGCGCATCGCCGCGCAACCCGAGATGGGCTACCTGACCATCGACGCCTATCACGGCGAGGGTACGCTGATCGCCGATCTGCTCGCCGCCTCGACGCGCGATCCGCTCCAGGCTGGGCAAGGCCTGGCTGGATTCGCCAAGCCCATCCTGGTCACCGAATTCGGCGGCAGCCCCGGCGCCTGCGCCCCGGCGCGGCTGGCGGCCGAACACGCGATCGGTCCGTGGGTCGGGCTGGTCAGCGGGCATGGCGGCGCGCCGATGCTGTGGTGGTTCGAGTGGATCGATCAGCAGGATCGCTTCGCGCTCTACGGCGCGGTGAGGCGCTTCCTCGACGGCGAGGACCTTCGCAGCCGCGAAGCCGCCTGCATCGCGCCGACCGCGGTCGCCTCCGGTCAGACCTTGTGGTGCCGGGCATGGTCGCGGCCAGGGCGCATGCTCGGCTACGTGCTCGACCGCGCTTGGGGGTTCGCCGGCGGGGACGGGCAGCGCCTCGCGGTCGGTGAGCTGGTCGTCGGTGAATCGGTCGCGCCGGGTGAGCTGTCCTTGGAATGGTGGGATTGCGACCGCGGCGAGATCGTGGAGCGCCGCCAGGTCAGCCATGCTGGCGGCCGGCTGGCCCTGCCGATGCCAGCCTTCCAGCGCCATCTCGCCTTCAAGCTGGTGCGCGCCACCGCGCCGTGAGAGCGGCGTACTCCCGGCTGTCGTGTCGCGACGCTGGCGGGCGATCCCGTCCCCACCACCATGCGGCATGCAGTCGCAGCCGATCCTGCTCGTCGGGCTCTGGGTGGAGGACGGCGAACCGCACGGCTCGAGCGCGCGCTTCCGCCACCTCCCCGACCTGATGGACTCCCAGGGCTTCACCCTGGCGACCGTGCACGCGTCGCAGGTCGACGCACGCGCCACCGCGGCGGCGCCACCGCTCGGGATCATCCTCTCGGGCAGCCGCCATTGCCTGGGCGAGGACTGCGCGCTCGACGATTTCGCGGAGATCGCCGCCCTGCTCGCGGCCCTGCCATCGGTGCCGGTGCTCGGCATCTGCTTCGGGCACCAGTACCTCAACGTCCTTGCTGGCGGACGCGTCGAACGCTTCGGCGTCTATCGCGAGGACCCCGATTTTCCCATCCAGCACCGCGGCCATCCCCTGTTCGCCGGGCTGCCCGACCCCTGCAAGGTCGCCGAGGACCACGGCCAACGGGTCGCCGAGCCCGGCGCCGGTTACAAGGTCATCGCCCGGTCCGACGACGGCATCGAAGCGGTCGAGCACGCCGACCTGCCGCGCATCGGGGTACAGTTCCATCCCGAGTACTGGCCGCGTCAACGCGCGCCGCACGGCGAACGGGTGCTGCGCAACTGGTTGGGCTCGGTGGTGCGGCATCGGGCGAAGTAGGCTCCGGTGGCGGAGGACCGCCGAGCCCGTTGCCGGCTCGGCGGGCGTTGTTCGTGCCCCAACCCTGGCTGGTGCGCGGGAAGCGTTGAGCAGTCAGGGCGCGGGCGGCGTCAGCCGTTCGGCTACCCGTGCGGCGAACGCGGGATCCTGCTCGTCGGGGTGTACACGCCAGCCGATGGGCGCGCAGACGTTCCTGAGCGCCTGCTCTTCGGCGATGATGACCAGGTTGGCATCGCCGTCGTCAATGGACACACGGTGCAGACGCTCGGGCCGACCACGAGCGACCAGCATGCGGTCGACCACGCGCTTGTTCGCGCCCGGTTCCAGCCATCCCAGGTCGCGGTCGAGCATCGTCGTGAACAGCGATCCACCAACGACCGCGCCGCCCACGCGGGGTCCGAGATCGACGTCGCTCATCTTGGGCCAGATGATCACTTGTTCGATTCCGAGCCAGGGGTTCCCCCGACCGAGCCGCTGGAGGAACTCCTCGAGATTCTGCGGGTCCAAGCCGCGATCACGCACGCAGTGCTGCGCGACACCGGCTCGTTCCAAGGCCTTGATCACCGTCCAGCGCGGTCTCGCGTGATCGGCGTCCGCGTCCGGTTCGACCCTCGGCAGGCAGATGCCGACGGCGCGGAAACGCTCCACCACATCCTCTGCGCGCAGGCCGAGCACGAGCCACTGGAAATCAGGATCCAGCAGATCCTGCTCGTTCACCAGCGCACGAACGTGCGGAAGTGCGGCCTCACCGCCGATGACCAGCATGGTGTCGATCAGGTACCTGCGCTCGCCGCTCGACGCGGCACGCAGCAGCGCCGCCAGGGATTCCGGCGAGCCGGAACCGCGCTCCATACGCGCGAGGAGATCGCACGCCTCCTGCCCGTGCTTCGCATGCCCGACCATCGTGCGCAGCGCTGAACGTGCGTCGACCGAGCTGATGGCGAGGAGCAGATCCAGAGGCCAGAAGCCACCATTTTCCGCGACGCCATCTGGATGCTGAAGGCGCGCCTGCACTCGTGGCCAGACCGTTGGCGGGAGCTGGTATCCCCGGAGACAGGGCCCCTGGAGGCCGCCGAGTTCCGCCACCGTCGTCGCGGTCCCAGCGTGCCGCTCAATCACCATTTGCAGGCGTTTCCCGAGCTCGCTCCCCGGTACGTGCGCGTCGGCGAGCCGATCGAGCAGCGGCAGCATATCCCAGGCGATCGGACCGCTGTCGAGGTAGATCTCGAGCGCGTCGACCAGCCGGGCATGATCATGATCGCGCAGCAGCGCGTCGATCATCCAGAAGCGGTAGGGGAACCTGGCTGGTTCGGCGACGCAGCGAGCGATCCATTCGTTCCGTTGTGGTTCCGCCAGGTGTTTCAGCGCATCGAGGGCCAGCCGCTGCAACGGGTGGCCAACCCGGTTCGCGATCGTCACCACCAGTAGGTCGGCGGGATGATCCGCTTCAGCGAACGTCCAGTCGCACTGCCGACGGGCGAAAACCGCGAGTTCGAGGTCCGCCGGGACCTGATCCGGCGAAAGGAGCGGGAGGAGCGCCGGCAGGCGCGCGGGTTCGATGATCGCGAAGATCAGCCGACCGATGAGCGCATACCGCTGATCGCGCAGCGGCTTGCGGTTCAGTTCCTCGAGCTTGGGCAGCGCGAGTTCGCGGTTGCCCAGGCACCAGGCGATCGCGCGACGGGATGCCACAGCGCTGATGTCGAGGTCAGGACGGGTCCAGGGCTGCGGGAACAACGGATCCGGCCGCGCATATCGTTCCTGATGGAGCCGCTCCGCGAGGGAATCGACCCGCTGCAGCTCCGCGCGCAGCTCAGAGGTGAACGGGGTGCCGTCGTGTTCGGCGAGCAGCGGGCTGTCGATCTGCTCGGCGGCGAGCATCGTCGTCATCATGACCAGCGTCAGCGCGCGCATCGCGGGACTTTAACCGCCGTTCCCGTATGGGAAGGAGGGGGAACGGTCTGTCCGACACGCAGGACCAGGTGGGCGGAGAGGCGACCGGCCCGTTGCCGGATCGGCGGTTGTGGTTGGTGCCGCGCGCGCCGCGCGCACGCTCTGCCATGCCCTACATTCCGCCGATCCTCGCCCGGCGCGAGATCGCCAGCAACCGCTTCATGACCTTCGTCGAGGAGGACATCCGCGACCCGACGGGCAAGCCGTACACCTACTACCAGCTCGAGGCGCGCTGGGACGCGGTGCTGGTGGTGCCGGTGCTGGGCGATGGTCGACTGGTGCTCGAGCGCATCTACCGCCATCCCTACCGCCGCTACTTCCTGGAATTCCCGGCCGGCGGGATCGATACCGGAGAAGCGCCCGAGGCCGCCGCGATCCGCGAACTCGAGGAGGAGACGGGATACCGCGCGGCGAGCACCCGGGTGATTGGCTGCTACGAAGCCATCCCCGGCATGCTGCGCGCCCGCGTCACCGTGGTCCTGGCCGAAAACCTGGTGCAGACCGGCACGCGCAGCCACGAGGCGATGGAGTTGATCGAGATTGTCGAACAGACGCGCGCTCAGGCCTGGCTCGAGGCCGAGCGCGAGCCGTCGAGTTCGTTCCTGACCTCCGGACTGCTGTGGTTCGATCGCCAGCGCGCATGAGGTCCGCCGCCCGTATCCTGCTCGCCGTGCTGTTCGTCATCGCCGGTGCCAACCACCTGCGCGACCCCGCCTTCTATCTGGCGATGATGCCGACCTGGGTGCCGGCTCCCGAGGCGATGAACCTGCTGGTCGGCGTGGCCGAGGCGCTCGGCGGCATCGGCATGCTCAACGTGCGCACGCGGCGCGCCGCCGGCTGGGGCCTGCTCCTCCTGCTGCTCGCGGTATTCCCGGCCAACATCGGCATGGCCCAGCAACCGGGACGGGAGCCGTGGGCGAACATCCCGACCTGGGTGCTCTGGGCCCGCCTACCGCTGCAGGGCGTGCTCATGGTCTGGGTGTGGTGGGTGGCGGTGTCGCGCTCGGCGAATCCTGGATCAGCGCCTCGGCCATGATCAGGCGTGGATGGCGCGGCCTAGGACGTCGAGGGCCGCCTCCTTCATCACTTCGCTGAATGTGGGGTGCGCGTGGCAGGTGCGGGCGATGTCCTCGGATGAACCGCCGAAGGCCATCACCGACACCGCCTCGGCGATGAGGTCGCTGGCGCGCGCGCCGATGATCGCGCAGCCGAGCACGCGGTCGGTCTTGGCGTCGGCGATGATCTTGACGAAACCGTCGGCCTCGCCGGCGGCCTTGGCGCGACCATTGGGCGCGAAGGGATAGCGTCCGACCTTCACCGCACGGCCCTGCTTGGCGGCGTCAGCCTCGGTCAGACCGACAGTCGCGACCTCGGGCCAGGTGTAGACCACGTTGGGGATCAGGTCGTGGTCGAGGGTGTTGACCTGGCCGGCGAGCACTTCGGCGAGCGTCGAGCCTTCCTCCTCGGCCTTGTGGGCGAGCATCGGTCCCGCGACCAGGTCGCCGATCGCGTAGACGTCGGGCACGCTGGTGCGGAAGTCGTGGTCGATGACCACCCGGCGCTTGTCGTCGAGCGCAACGCCAGCGGACTCCAGGCCGTCGCTGAGCGGGCGGCGACCGACCGCGACCAGCACCGCATCGCCAGTGAAGGACACCGGCTTGCCGTCCTGCCCGGTGGCGACGAGCGTCACCGCACCGTTGGCGACGGTGGCGCCGGAGACCTTGGTCTGCAGATGGAAGGCCAGGCCCTGCCTGGTCAGCACCTTGGTGAGTTCCTTGGCGACATCGGCGTCGAGGAACGGGCAGATCTGCGGCAGGAACTCGATCACCGTCACTTCTGCACCCAGCCGCGACCACACCGATCCCAGTTCCAGGCCGATGACGCCGCCGCCGACGATGAGCAGGCGCTTGGGCACCGAGGGGAAGGCGATGGCGTGGTCGCTGCTGACGATGTTGACGCCGTCGTACTTCAGGAAGGGCAGTTCGATCGGCACCGAGCCCATGGCGAGCACGATGTGTTTGGCGGCGTGCTCGACCTTGGCGCCATCGGCGGCGGTGACCGCCACGCGTCCGCTGCCGAGCGGCGCGCCGATGCCGGCGAGCACCTCGATGCGGTTCTTCTTCATCAGGAAGTCGAGACCGCCGACCTGGCTGGACACGACCTTGTCCTTGCGGCGCATCATCTGCGCGACGTCGAGCCGCGGGTCGACGGCGATGCCGTGCTCGGCGAAGTGCTTCTTGGCGTTCCAGAAATGCTCGGACGAATCGAGCAGGGCCTTGGAGGGGATGCAGCCGACGTTGAGGCAGGTGCCGCCGAGGCGCGGCTTGCCGCCGGCGCCGCCGCGCTTCTCGACGATCGCCACCTTCATGCCGAGCTGCGCCGCGCGGATCGCGCAGACGTAACCTCCGGGACCGGCGCCGATGACGATGAGGTCGAAGCTGCTCATGGAGTTCCTTGGGCGATTGCTGGGGGCGCGCGCAGCGCGGCGGGCAGCCAGGCGTGCGGGTGATCGGGGTGGACGAGGATCTCGATGGTCATGCCTTCGCGGCAACGCGCGCCGACCTTGTCGGTCACCGCCTGCTCGGCGAGCAGGGCGCGGCCGTCCTGGTCGTAGCGCACCTTGACCACCGGATAGAGCATGCCGGGCGCGACCCGCTTGTTGACCACGGTCGCGGTGCAGGCGCGGCCCGAACGGAGGATCGCCGCGCGCACCCGCCGGTGGCGGGAGACCTTCCCATGGTACATGGCCAGCCAGAGCAGCGCGGGTACGGTGAGGAAGACCGGCGGTACCCAGGTCTCGAAGAACAGGCCGGCGACCAGGAAGAAGGCGGCGAGTCCACCCCACAGCCGGTAGCGCGGCGCGGTGTCGCGGTGGGCGAAGGGCAGGAAGGCCTCGTCAGGGACCTCGGTCAGCGCAGGAGTCGGCGTGTCCATCGGTCAGGCGATCAGGAGGTGGTAGGAGAGCACGTCGAGCCAACGGCCGAACTTGTGGCCGACCTCGCGCAGGCGGCCGGCCTCGCTGAAGCCGGCGCGCTCATGCAGGCGGACGCTGGCCTCCTGATCGGCCGAGATGAGCGCGACGACGACATGGTGGCCGAGCCCGCGCGCGCGCTCGACCAGGTCGGCGAGCAGGCGACTGCCGATGCCGCGGCGATGGTGCTGGTGGTGCACGTAGACGCTGTTCTCGACGGTGCGCGCGTAGGCCTGCTGATGGCGAAACGGCCCGAGCGAACCCCAGCCGACGACCGCGCCCGCGTTGACCGCGACGGTGACAGGATGGGCCGCGCCGTGCGCGTCGAACCAGGCGCTGCGCTCGGCGAGCGTGTCCGGCTGTATCTGGTACGTGCAGGTCGACTGCGCGACGTAGTGGTTGTAGATCGCCAGGATCGCCGGCAGGTCGTCGACCCGCGCGGCGCGGATCGTCTCCATTCAGAGCCCCAGGACCAGCCGCTCGGGCGCTTCGATCAGCTCCTTGATCCGCACCAGGAAGCCGACGGCCTCCGAGCCGTCGACGATGCGGTGGTCGTAGCTCAGCGCGACGTACATCATCGGTCGGATGACGACCTGGCCGTTGAGCGCGATCGGCCGCTCCTTGATCGCGTGCATGCCGAGGATGCCGCTCTGCGGCGGGTTGATGATCGGCGTCGACATCAGCGATCCGTAGACGCCGCCGTTGGTGATGGTGAAGGTGCCGCCCTGCATGTCGTCGATGGCGAGCTTGCCGTCGCGCGCCTTGAGCGCGGCGTTCTTGATCGACTGCTCGATCTGCGCGAAGGACATGCGGTCGGCGTAGCGCAGGACCGGGACGACCAATCCCTTCTCGGTGCCGACGGCGACGCCGAGGTGGACCCCGTCGAAGGAGACGATGTCGCCGCCATCGATCTGTGCGTTGAGCAGCGGGTACTTCTTGAGCGCCTGCATCACCGCCGCGCCGAAGAACGACATGAAGCCGAGGCCGACGCCGTGCTTCTTCTCGAACTCCTCCTTGAAGCGCTTGCGCATGTCCATGCAGGCCTGCATGTCGATCTCATTGAAGGTGGTCAGGATCGCCGCGGTGTGCTGGGCCTGGACCAGGCGCTGAGCGATTCGCGAGCGGAGGGGGGACATCTTCTTGCGGGTGACGCCGCCGCCGGGCGCTGGGCGCTGGGCGCTGGGCGCCGTGGAGTCGGTCGTAGGCGACAGGTCCTTCTCGCCATGCGCTAGCACGTCGCCTTTGGTGATGCGACCATCCTTGCCGGTGCCGGGGATGGCGGCGGGATCGACCTTGGCGTCGGCGACCAGCTTCTTCACTGCCGGCGACAGCGCGGCTGGCGGGCGTTGCTCGGTCGGCGCCGGCGCTGGCTTCACCGGTTCATTCGATTTTGCGATGCGCGCCGTGCCGCCCGACGGCTTGGC
>JACDEC010000581.1:349-2692 GCA_013816645.1 Planctomycetota bacterium | reverse complement strand
CGGCCGTTCCTTCGCGCAGGCCGTGGTCAGTTCTGCTGCGGTCCGCCGCGGGCGCGTTCCGAGCGGATCACGCCGATCAGCAGGGTCGCGGCCTTGCCGAAATCGGTCAGCCAGACGATGGTCTCCATCGCCAGCTGCGAATGGCCGCCGAGGTCGAGATCGGCGTCGAAGGCCAGCAGTTCGCGCTGCTTGGCGTCCTCGTCGAGGCCGAGCGCCTTGCGCGCGACGCGCAGGCGGGTGTCGTTGACCCGGCGGAAGGCGGCGAAGCGCTTGAACAGCGCATCGATCGGATCGGTGATCGCCGGGTTGTTGGTGATCGCCGCGAGGTGGCGCTCGAAGGTCCGCGTGGTCAGGTCCGAGACGGTGTCGACCGTGTCGATCATCGCCGCGCCCAGCGCGCGGCCCGCTAGCCGGGTCGGCCACGGGCCCTGGGCCGCGGCCAGCGCGCCGAGGTGCTGCTGCAGCCGGTAATTGGCGAACACCACGGTGCAGGTCGCGGTGAAGAACCAGCGTTCGCTGGAGTTGCCGCCGGCGGGGAATTCGCCCTTGAGCGAGACCAGCGCGTCGAGCACCCGTTCCATGGCGGCCAGGTTGGTCGCGGTCGCGCTGACCAGGTCGATGGGCGCGGGTTGTCCGGCCTGCTCGGGCTGCTCGGGTTCATTCATGGGGCCGCATGGTGGCAGCGGGAGCGGATGCTCCAGCGTCGACCGGCCGCGACTGCGCAGCGGCGCGAGCCCGGGTTCACCGCTCGATGTGCTCGCCCTTCCGGAAGCGCACCGCCGACCAGGTGGCGTCGACGGCGACCTGGGCCACCGGCTGATAGCCGGCGCTGGTGACGATTTCCCACCCGCGGTCGCGCGAGATGTCGGTGTCGACCTTCGAGCTGGTCTTGGGATAGCAGATCCACATCGCCTGATCGCCGGGCAGCGCGCGCTGGAAGGCTGGCCAGTGCTTGGCCAGGTCGCCGATCGAGTCGACGAAGAGCACGCCGAAATCGTAGCTCGCTCCGGCCACCGGACCGTCGGGGATGCCGGCCAGGCCGACGATCGGCTGCGGGCGCCCGCTGATGAATCCCGCCATCGCATCCTTCAGTCGCATCTTCGCGAGCAGTGGCGTCATGCATCCTCCCGCATCCACCTACCGGCGCGGAGGGACGATGGCAAGGTTGCATCGGTCGTCAGGCCCTGCGAGGAGAAGGCCCTGCTGCGCGCGCGCGAGCGCATCGGCGCGACGCTCAGCGCCCGGCATGCTGCACCGCGGAGCCACTGCGCCCCTTGCTCGGGCGTTCCGGGTTCTCTGTCGCGGGCGTATTGTTGCGCGCGCCGCGGATGTTGATGCCGGCGAGCGCCACCTGCAGGGCGACCAGCGCGTAGGCGCCGGCGTGCCAGCCCCAGGCGATCCACAGCACGTTGCTGGCCAGGAACAGCCAGAAGCCGCTCGAGCGGCGCAGGCGTCCATGCGAACCGGCCAGCCAGGCGGCGATGATCGTCACCGCCATCGCCGGCCACTGCACCAGATCGATCCAATCCATGGCTATCTCCTAGCGCCGCTCTCAGCGATTTCGTCGGCGCTCCTGCTGATCCTGCTCAGCTCATCGTTGAGCGAACGCCAGCCCGAGCGCTTCGGCCAGGTAGGGCGCCGTGCGGCTGCCGACCACCCGGCTGCGGTTCGCCCGGCTGACATGCTCGGGGGTGCCGCTGGCCAGGATGCGGCCGCCGTCGTCCCCCGCTCCCGGCCCCAGATCGATGACCCAATCGCTGTCCGCCACCACGCGCAGGTCGTGTTCGACGACCAGCACGGTGTTGCCGGCGTCGACCAAGCCGTGGAGCTGGGCGAGCAGCTTGTCGACGTCGGCGGGATGCAGGCCGGAGGTGGGTTCGTCGAGCACGTAGAGCGCATCGCCGCGCTGCGCGCGCTGCAGTTCGGTGGCGAGCTTGATGCGTTGCGCCTCGCCGCCCGACAGCTCGGTCGCGGGCTGGCCGAGGCGCAGGTAGCCCAGACCGATCTCACGCAGTAGGACCAGCGGGCGCAGCACCGCCGGCTGCGCGGCGAAGACCGCGCAGGCCTCGTCGACGGTCAAACCGAGGATCCCGGCGATGGTGCGGTCTTCCCAGGTGACGGTGAGCGTCTGCGGGTTGTAGCGCGCGCCGTGGCAGGTCGGGCACGGCGCGTAGGCGCTGGGCATGAACAGCAGTTCGACGCTGACGAAGCCCTCGCCGTCGCAGGTGGCGCAGCGGCCCTTGGCGACATTGAAGGAGAAGCGGCCCGCGTCCCAGCGCTTGGCCCGCGCCGCCTTGGTCGCCGCGAACAGCGCGCGCACCTGATCGAAGAGCCCGGTGTAGG
>JACDEC010000581.1:0-339 GCA_013816645.1 Planctomycetota bacterium | reverse complement strand
GTACGGCCGATCGGCTTCTGGTCGACCCGCACCAGCCGCCGGATCGCCTCGAGGCCGGCGACGATGCGACCGGCGGTGGCGTCGGGTTTGGCGGTCAGCGGGTCATCGCCTTCGTCGTCGGCTTCCCGCGCGGGCGGCTCGTGGCCGAGGTGCGCCGCCACCAATTCGACCAGGGCCTGGCTGACCAGGCTCGATTTGCCCGAGCCCGAGACGCCGGTGACCGCCGCGAGCACGCCGAGCGGCAGATCGACGTCGACGCCGCGCAGGTTGTTGCGGGTGATCCCTTCCAGGCGCAGCCATCCCGTCGGCGCGCGCAGTGCGCGCTCGCGTGCTCGCGGC
>JACDEC010000580.1 GCA_013816645.1 Planctomycetota bacterium | reverse complement strand
GCGCTGCACCGCAGGCCCCGACGCACGCTGCATCCACGACGATCAGCGACGCATGGGGGCGCGTGCTGCCAGCACGCGCCTACCTGCGCATCGCCAGCGTGTCGTCGCTCGCCGACCAATTGCTGGTCGAGCTGGTCGAGCCCGAGCGTCTGGTCGCGGTCAGCGCCGACACCGCCGGGCCGACAGCGTTCCGACTCGGCGCACGCCCGCGCTTATCAGGCCCTGACGACCTCGAACGCCTGCTCGCCCTGCATCCCGATCTGCTGGTCGCGTCGTCGTTCGGCAATCCCGATCTCCGACTCGAGCGGGTGCGCGCCGCCGGCATCGCCGTGCTCGATCTCGGCGAGAGTCGCGGTCTGCGCACCCTTGCGGACACCATCAGGCGGCTGGCGGGCGCGCTCGATGCGGCGCCACGCGGCGAACGCCTGGTCGACGCGCTGGTGGCGCGCGTGTGTGCACTGACGCCACCTGGCGACGCGCCGCGGCCACGCGCCTTGTACCTCGCCGCCATCGCCGACCGCCTGTTCGGCGGCACCGTCGGCACCGCCTACCACGATATCCTCGCAACCGCTGGCCTCGACGACGCCGCCGCCGGCCGATTCCGCGATTGGCCCCAATACGCGGTCGAGGACGTGCTCGCGCTCGATCCCGACCTGATCGTCACCGCCACCGGCGGGGCCGATGCGCTGCGTCGATTGCCCGGCATCGCCGATCTGCGCGCGTGCGCCACGCCCGGTGGCATCGTCGAGGTCGACCCCGGGCTGCTCGACGATCCCGGATTGCTGATCCCCGACGCGGCTGCGGCGCTGCGGCGCGCGGTCGAGGCTGTCGAGCGGTGACGATCAGGCGGGCGGGGCCGCGTCCTCGATCGCGACCACGCGATGGGCGCGGCGCGCGGCTTCGACCGCGTCGCGCAGCTTCTCGTAGATCCGCCGGTGCTCGGGCAAGCCATGGATCTCGATGGTCGGCGTGCTCGCGTCGGTGGTGAGCAGCACGACCCGGCCGTCGTCGCACAGCCGATCGATGAACGACTGGTGGTAGGTGATGTCGCGCACCCGCCACAGTTCGAGGCTGTCGACCCGGCGGTTGAACACGCCGGTGCTGTGTTCGAGGCGCTGGGCGTCGATCGTCCAGCCTTCGCAGCGGGTGCGCAGCCAGCGCCAGATCAGCAGCGGGATGCCGACCACCACCAACGACAGCAGCGCATAGGCCACGTACTCGCCAAGATAGGCGCGATGGCGGATCGGACCGACGAAGATGGTCTCGACCGGGCCGCCGGCGATGGGCGTGGATTGATCGCGCCCGCAGAACCGGCAGATCACCGCCGCGTCCTGGATCTCCTCGGCGCAGAATCGGCAGGGCTTCACGCGCGCACCCTAGCGGGAGCTGCCGTCCAGGCCACTGCTCACAGCGCCGGGCTCTGCGCGAGGAGGTAGGCGAGCGCGAGCGCGACCTGGCGGTCGAGCGTAACGTCGCCCTCCTGGGCGAGGTCGACGATCACGGCGACCGACCACGGTCGCGGCCGCCCGATCCAACCGATGGGACGGTGGCCGTCACCGATGGCGAAATGCGGGCGCAATACGCCGAAGAAATGGCCGAACAGGCGGCGCGCCACCGCCAGCAGGAGGTTGTCCTCGACGGCTTCGGCGAGCACCTCGCCCTCGGCATTGGTGGCCCGCCAGCGCTGACGCAGCAGCCAGGTCGGACCTCGCCCGACGAGAACCGCGACCGTGGTCCCGTCGCTGTCGGTCAGGACCCAACGCTCCTGCTCATCCCGGCGCAGGTGCCCGACGGCTGCGCCATCGGGCGCCGTGAAGGTCGCGGCGCTCGGTTTCCGGGCGGCGCACGCGGCCACCAGGATCAAGGCGGCGCAGGCGATGGCGCTGATCAGCAGCGGGGCTCCCGGTTCGAGCGGATCGGCCGCGGTCGCTGTCAGCAGGGCGTAAGCGCCGGCCAGGCAGCTCGCGGTGGCGGTGAGCAGGATCGCCACGCGTCGGCGCAGCCCCTTGGGGTCGGGCACGATGGAGCAGACATGTTCGCCGTGCCGGTCGACCCGAGTGACGCCGCGCATGCCCGATGGGTACAGCCGGTAGCGCTGGCTGTCGTTCGCAGCGCCAGCTGGTCCGTCCGCCAGACGGCGACGGGCATGCGGCGCGGTCCAAGGCCGGGTTTCGTGGGTGGTGGAGGCAGGTCGCTCGGGTGCCGCTCGGTCGGGCGGCAGGTCCATGCGACGACTGTACTCCCGAGGCTTCGGCCCGGTCAAGCAGATGCCGCGTGCGACGTGCGCTGTTGCGTTCGCACGGTTGCGTTCACTAGGTGCGTCCGCACTGCTGCGTCCGCACTGCTGCGTCCGCGCTGTTGCGTTCGGCTGCTCCGCTCGATCCTCCATCGTCATGGCCGGCAGATTCCCCAAGCGCAACTACGAGCCACGTCCACGTCGCGACGCGGGCGAACGCGGTGGACGCAAAGGCCACGCCCGCGACCAGGAGCACGCACCTCCCCAGCCACATCCTGCGGATGAAGCTGCGCCGACCCGGCATCAGCGCGGCGAAGATGCCCGGACACGGCAGCGCCCAGCGCGCCAAGATCGGGCCCCAAGACCCGAGCCCGCCCAGCCGGCCGCGCCGACCGCATGGGACGAGCAGGCTGCGTGGTACGACCAGCACCAGGGACAGGGGGGCGACGACTTCTATAC
>JACDEC010000105.1 GCA_013816645.1 Planctomycetota bacterium | reverse complement strand
GTGCCGATCGCCGAGGTATCGATGGTCGCGTTGGCGGGCATCGGGTCGTAGCCCGGCACCGGCTGATCGGTCACCGTGTTGATCAGGGTGAAGCCGGTGACGGTCGGACCCGTCGGCTGCGGCTGGTTCGCGGGCACCACCACGATCGCCGAGAGCTTGGCATTATCGATGTCGCTGCGCGACGTGATGGTCAGCGAACCGTCGTTGACCGTGACCGGCACGGTCACCTCGTAGGCTGCCAGCGCGCCGACCTGGGCATGGATGTCGAGGTTGGCGACCACCTCCTGGCCTTCGACGAGCACGTCGAAGACGCGCTGGCCGTTGGCGGTGTAGTAGATCTCGGCGAACTGCAGGCGCAGGGAGTACGATCCGTTGGCCACCGGGATCGCATAGGTGAAGGCGCCGAAGCGCTCGCTGCGGTAGACCTCGTCGGCGGTGGTCCCGGTGATCTCGCCGGTCGCGATGGCGTAGGTCGAGCCACCGGTGACGTACTGGTCGGCGACATAGGCGGTGCCGTCAGGAGCGGTGTACGCGCCGCCGCCCGCGTTGATCGCGATGATCCCGCCGGTGGGTTGCGACGAGACCGTGACCAGCACGTCGTCCGACGCGGACAGCGCCCCATCGCTGGCGGTCAGGCGCAGCACGTAGGTGCCGGCGGCCCCGACGTTGACCGTAGTGTCGACCGCGTTGGCGTTTGCGAAGGTCGCGGTCGATGGGCCGCTGACCTGCGACCAGGTGGTGGTGAGCGCGCCGCTGGGCAGGCCGTCATCGTTGACCGTCCCATCCAGGGCCGCCGACGCGGTCGGCAGGGTGATCGCGCGATCGGGGCCAGCGGACACGGTCGGCGCCGCATTGGAACCCTGGGCGGGCGTGACGACGATCGCCGAGAGTTTGGCGTTATCGATGTCGCTGCGCGAGGTGATGGTCAGCGAACCGTCGCCGACGGTCACCGCCAGCACGACGTCGTAGGCTGCCCGCGCGCCGACCTGGGCATAGATGTCGAGGTTGGCGACCCGCTCCTGGCCCTCGACGAGCACGTCGAAGACCCGCTGGCCGTTGGCGGTGAAGTAGATCTCGGCGAACTGCAGGCGCAGGTTGTACGAGCCGTTGGCGACCGGGATGGCGTAGGTGAAGGTGCCAAAGCGCTCGCTGCGGTAGACCTCGTCGGCGGTGGTCCCGGTGATCTCGCCGGAGGCGAGCGCGAAGACCGAACCGCCGGTGACGTACTGGTCGGCGATATAGACGGTGCCATCGGGAGCCGTGTACGCCCCGCCGCCCGAGTTGATCGCGATGACCCCGCCGGTGGGCTGCGCCGAGACCGTGACCGTCATCTCGTCGGATGCGGACAAGGCGCCGTCGCTGGTGGTCAGGCGCAGCACATAGGTGCCGTTGGCCGAGAAGGTCGCGGTGGTGTCGACCGCATTGGCATTGGCGAAGGCGACGCTTCCAGGACCGCTGGTGCTGGTCCAGGTCGCGTTGAGCGCGCCGCTGGGCAGGCCGTCATCGCTGACCGTGCCGTCGAGCGATGCCGATGCGCCGGCGGTGATCGCCCGATCCGGACCGGCGCTGACGCTCGGCGCCTGATTGATCTGCGTGCTGCCGCCGCGCTTGACCAGGATCACCCAATCCTGCCCGGCATCTGCCGGCGGCGCACCGAGATTGCGCACCCCGCCGCCCGAAACCGTCGCGCCGTTCTGCAGCGATCCACCCGAGCGCGGGTTGAACCACTGAACGGTGAACGAGCCGCTCTGACCGGAGAGATCGAGGTCAGCGGTGCCGTTCATGCCGGTTGGCACGTAGATCGCGTAGACCTGACCGACCTGGGCGAAGCAGTAGCGACCATTGCCGCTCGACGCGCCGTTGCCGACCAGCCCATCCTGGCTGTTCATCAGCTGGTAGGGCAGGTTGGCGCGGAAGAAATTCAGCGCGTGGTTGCACATCGCCCACCAGTCGGCGCGCGAACGCCAGTCGCGGCAGGTCAGGTCGGAGTGCGGATGCGAGTAGCCGAAGTAGGCTTCGACCCCGGCGCCGCCGGCCATCAGATTGCCCCACAAGACCTGGTGGCGCACGCTCGGACGATTCGGGCCACCGCCATTGTAGCCAGGCCAGCCCGGCTGGGGCGGGATGCCGTCGCCGGCGTTGCCCTGTTCGTCGTTGGCCACCACCCACGGACGACCTGCGGCGACCGACTCTTCGATCCATTGGCGGGTCTCGTCGTGAACGGCGTTCCAGTCGATCTGGATCGACGCGCCGGAGAGCGCCGACGCCGAACCCAGCATCGGCCGATAGACGCCTTCCTGCGCGCCGGGGTAGGTGTGGAGCACGATGTGGTGGTCGTAGGGATCGGTGTCGCGGAAGTACTGCGCCATCGCCTTGCGCTGGGCGTCGCTCTGGACGTTCTCCTCGCCGAGGTTCCAGTTGAGCGCGAGGTGGTGGCCGAAGCGGGCGATCAGCTCGCGGTAGTAGAGACGACGCTCATTGCCGACATTGCCGCCGTCGAGCAACTGGTCGTTCTCGGTCTCCTGGGTCTTGAAGTGCAGGTACATGCCTTTGCGATCGGCATGCGCGAAGATCGCCTCCCACTGGTCCAGCTTCGAGCAGTCCATGCGCAGGCGATTGTCGTAGGCCGCGTAGGGCCAGACGTCGCGCGAGTCGCCGTTGATGTTCATGGTCAGGAAGCTGAAGACGTTGCAGCCGGTCGACGCCAGGTAGTTGACCGCGCCGATCACGCCCTTGCCCTTGTCGCCCTTCCACACCGGGTCGCCGCTCTGCCAATCGCCGAGGTGCGCCGACCAGTTGTGGCGGCGATCGGTCGCGCCGGGCTGGGCCACGGTGCCGTCGATCTCGGTGTTGTTGAGGAAGTTCTCGGGTGAATCGCTGCCAGCCTTGATGAACCACTCGCCGTTGCCCTTGTGGCGCAGGTAGCGCTGGCCGACGTATTCCAGGCGGCCCTTGGCGCGGAAGTCACGCCCGCCCTTGTCGGTGGCGCCGATCGTGAAGCTGCCGGTACGGCCGTGGTACGGCGCCAGCGTGCTGCCGCCACCGTTCTGAGCGACGTTCGCTCCCTGACGGAAGCCGATGGTCCAGGTCCAGGTGCCGGTAAGATCGGGCGACAGGTGCGCGCGCCAGCTGGTTCCCGAGGTGGCCGACGATTCGCCGGCGTTGCCGTCCGCCGCGAAATATCCGGGCACCACGTAGCTCAACGGACCGTTGCTGAAGGTGACGTCGAAGCGGAAGTCGGTGAACGGGTTGGGCGTGCTCGATTCGGAAGCCGAAGGGCCGGCGAGGGTCAGGGTCACCTTGTGCCACTGCTTGAGCTCGCCGGAGATCGCGACGTTGCCATCGCCGTTGCCGCCAGGCGGAGGTGTGCCGCCGTCGACCACCGTGAAGGCCAGCGAAACGGTGCGGCCCGGGGTCCCGGTCGCGCCGGCCCCGCTCCACGCCGTCCCGGTGACGGTGTGCCCGCCAACCGTCGGCGTCCAGGCGAAGTAATCGCCCGAGCTGTCGCCGGCGAGCGCGTAGGGCGGAGCGGTCTCGGTTTTGTAGTTGGTGTTGCCGTCATAGCCGAAGCGCACGCTGCCGGGCGCGGTGTCGACATCGGCGCGGATGTTGAGGTTGCGCGTCGGCAGGGTCGCCAGGTTCAGCGTGGCTCCCGCGGCCATCGGCGCGTAACCCGGGATCGGCTGATTGCTGTCGGCGTTGATCAGCGTGAAGGTCGTGACCTCGCCCGCGGCCGCAGCGGTGAACAGGGCGGCAACGGCGAGCAGGGCGGAAGCGACTGTCAGCGACCAGGAACGCGTCATGGGGACTCCTTGTGCCACCTGATGCGCGAGGAAGGTGCGATTGGGCGGGGAATCTTCTGCAGTCCCTTCCGGCCGGGCTCAGTCGCTGACCGTGAAGCTCACCGACGACGCCGGGCCGCTCGGGGCGGTTGCCTCGAAATCTTCGTAACATTCTATCACTACGCGGTACGAGCCGGGGACCAGGCGCCAGGTCTGGTTGATGTCCTTGCTGACGTCCCCGGGGTAGGTGAACGGCAGCTTCACTTCGACGCTGGAGTTCGGGCTGCCCCGGGACGGTCCATAGACCTGGAAACGGACCGCGTCGACGCGGGGATCGGTGTCGACCAGCAGGCCGACCGTGGCGGAGGGCAATCGGCGCAACGACACCACCGCCCCATCGACGAGCGGCGTATATGCTGCGACCGGTCGGTCGCTGGTGGCGTCGAGGAGCGATACCGAACGCACCACGTTGGCGACGAAGCCAGGGCCAATCGACGGACCCGTGGCGGGACCGACCGGCTGGTCGACCTTGGCCGGCACCGGCCAGGTTCCCCGTTGGCCGGCGTGCAGGCGCAGCGTCGAGTCGCGGTCGGACACCGTGACAATGCCTTCGTGCACCGCGACGTCGGTGCGCTCGGCGACATCGACGCTGAACCGTGTGCCCATGACCTCGATCACGGCCTGCGGCGTGGACACGTGGAAGCTCTCGCCCGCTCGCTGATGCGGTAACGAACAGTCGACATGGCCCGCATCCAGTCCCAGGCCATCGGAGCGGATGCTGAGGGCGGCGGGGCCATCGAGCACGACCTCCGCCCCCGAGGCCACGAAGCGCAGGGTGGCCGTACGAGCGACGGCCAGACGATCGCCGACGCGCAGCCCGGCGCCGGGATGGAGCGATCCCATCGACCCTTCTGCGCGGGAGGCGACCCCCGCGACCAGCACGACGTCAGGACGCGGGCCCCCGCCGGTGCTCAGGCCGATGGTCAGCAGCAGCAACGCCGCGGCGGCCAAGGCGGCGATGGGCCAGGCGAGGGTCATCGGCCGCGCGAAGCGGCGGCGGCGCCGAGCCAGCCGATGCGTGCTGGGACTGGCTGCGATGATCGCGTCGCCCTGCATGCGGATCACCGCGTGCAAGGCGGTCTCGCGCCGGCATTGCCCAGCGAACCAACGACGGAACGCCTCGTCCTCGTTGATCGCCGCTTCCAGGCGCACGAGTTCGACGGCGCCGAGATCGCCGTCGAAGTACGCGTCAGCGAGGTCCTTGAGGTTCGGGTCAGGCATCCGCCCTCCCCGTGCGCATGCCCGGTTCGGCGCGTTGCACGCATTCAGCGAGCGCCGAACGCGCGCGCTTGAGCAGGGCGTACACGCCCTGGACTGAACGGCGCAGGCGCTCGGCGATGGCCTCGCACTCGAGATTGTCGCGGTAGCGGGCCTCGACGACCAGGCGCGCATCCTGGGGCAGCTTGGCGACGCACGCGGCCATCGCCGAACGCAGGTCGGCGTCGCCGTCCTCGGTCTCGGCGAAGGCACCGGCAAGGTTGACCAGCGTCTCGGCCGAGAGCAGCACGTGGCGTCGCGCCTTGCGCGCGGTTTCCAGCGCCTTGCGCCGCACCATCTCCTTGAGCCACGGCAGCGGAACGTCGTGGGGCACGTTCTCCCAATCCGCGGCCAGGATCGCCGCGACCTCCTGGAAAACGTCTTCGGCGAGATGGTGGTCGCGGACGATGGCGTAGGCGTAGGCCTGGATGAAGGCCTGGTGATGAGTGAGGACGCGCACCAGTTCGATGCGCGGATGGTCGACCGGCGCCGCGGCAGCGGCGCGGATGCTCGCGGAGGGCCGACGGGCCGGCTCGAGGGTCATGCCCCGCTCGCAACGGCGGCGGCGATGGTGGCGGCGTGTCGATCGCCCATGATCACCATGCTGCCTCCAGGAACAGATGCGCCGGTGGCATGGTATTAGGCATACCACTTTGGCCTGCATGCAGTCCATTGGCAACAACGGACTTGCAACGTGCCCGCGATCTGGGGTCAGCCGGTTGAGTGCCGTGAGCGACTCTCCTCGACGGCGGCGGGAGTGCCGGGATACGCACGGACCAGGGCGCGCGCTCCCGCCAGGATCTCCGGCGAGGACGGTGCGGCATCGAAACTTCGCGAGGCCAATGCATCACCTTGGCCGAATTGGGCGCGCCGATCGCCGGCCGACCTGACCGCTATTGATGGCCCCAGATCGCAACGTCGGCCTCGAGGTCGTCCACGCGGCGCGCCTCGACATGCGCATCGACGCAGGCGACGTTGGCGCGTCCGCGGTGACGCGGAGCGCAGCGCATGCCGTCCCATGACCACGGCGCGCACACCGGACACTGGATGCTCAACGCGGCGCGCTGCGCCCATGCCGAGGTCGGCGTGTACTCAGCGTCGCCGATGATGACCGTCGACGAAGGCACCAGCGCGGCGCTCATCGAGCGGCCCTCGCGCGTGCTCGGGAAGCGGTGGTCGGCATTCCACCACGGGGACTCGACCATGCCGTATCCCCCGCTCGACCACAGCAATCCGTCCGCCATCGTCCGGCAGCGGTACACGCCGGCGACGACGCGGCCGCCGGGCTGGTGACCGGGTTCCCAGGGGTAGTCGAGATACCCGCCTTCGTCGAGCAGGTTGGTCCAATAATCCCCGCCATCGTACCCCAGCGGCCCGCTGGTCGCGTTGAGCCGCAGGGGCGGGAACCAGTCGTCATGGTCGCCGGCATAGGCGAGCATCGCCGTCGCGATCTGACGCAGGTTGTTGCCGCAGGCCGCCGTCCTCCCGGCTGCCCGCACCATGGTCGCGGCGGGCAGCAGCAGCGCCGCAAGCATGGCGATCACGGCGATGGTGATGAGCAGTTCGATCAGGGTGAATGCCCGGCGGGCGCGGGAACGAAGCATGGTCCACCTCAGTCGGGCAGGCTAGGCACCGGGACCGCGCACGACCATGTCCGTCGCCCCCCTTTCCGTGTCCAGGAGTGCCCTGGGTGCGCGCAGGCCCTGCCCGCGGCGGCCTTCCCCTGCCGTGGCGCGAGCTAGATTGTGGCGATGCGCGCCGACCTCGCCGGTCTGACCTTCACGGAATTCAGCACCTGGGCGCGTGGCGTGGTCGGGCACAGCGATCGTTTCCATCTCCCGCTCTACCGTCAGGTCGTGCTCGAGGGTCGCTTCGCTCCTGGCGATTCGGAGACCTGGCGTGAGGCCGAAGCCGGCAGCCCCGGGGTGGTCGCACGCCTGACCGCGGCCGCAGCCGAGCGCCAGCGTCCCGAGGTCGTCGACGCGCGCAGCTCCGAGGATCCGCTGCACGGCCGCACCACCAAGCTGGTCATGCGCCTGGCCGATGGGCTGACCGTCGAATCGGTGCTGATCCCGATGGGTGGCAGTTCCCGCCAGGCAGCGACCCACTACACGCTGTGCGTCTCGTCGCAGGTCGGCTGCAAGATGGGCTGTTCGTTCTGCCACACCGCGCGCATGGGGCTGGTCCGCCAGCTCGCCGCGCACGAGATCGTCGGTCAGATCACGGCCGCCGCCGCCCACACCGGCGTGCGCGTGCGCAACGTGGTGTTCATGGGCATGGGCGAACCGATGGACAACCTCGAGGCCGTCGCCCAGGCGGTGCGGGTCTTCACCGACACCGCCGGCTGCAAGCTCGCCCACCGCCACGTCACCATCTCGACGGTCGGGCGCGCCGATGGCATCGCCCGCCTGGCCGCGCTCGGCCTGGATCGCGTCAATCTCGCGGTCAGCCTGACCGCCGCCGACGATGCGCTGCGCAGCCGGCTGATGCCGGTCAACCGCGTCACCGACCTGGCCACGCTCAAGGCCGCGCTGCTCGCCCACCCCCTGCCCGCCGACCGCCGCATCCTGGTCAGCTACGTGCTGCTCGGCGGGGTCACCGACGGCGCGGCCGACGCCGACCGGCTGATCGCCTGGCTGACCGGCATGCGCGCGCTGGTCAACCTGATCCCATTCAATGAGTTCCCGGGATCCGGGTTCCAGCGGCCGGACGACGCGACGATCCTCGCCTTCCGCGAGCGCCTCGACGCCGCCGGCGTGCACGTGCGCCTGCGCCTGACCAAGGGCGACGGCGTCATGGCGGCGTGCGGTCAGCTCGGCGACCTCGCCCTGCGCCGGGTCACTCCGCGCGCAGGGCTAGCGTCCTGACACGGACATTATTGGCAGATCGCGCCGGCCCCGGTGGCTGGATGCAAGGCGCGTGAATCGCAGCGGTAGCAGCGCTACCGGAAGGTTCACGCAACGCAGCAGACGGCCGCCGCGGCCAAGCGAGATGCGAAGGATTTCCTTGTCAGGACGCTAGCGGCTGGGTGAAGGTCAGGCGGTTGCCGAAGGGGTCGGTGACCTCGACGACCTTGGCGTTCCAAGGCGCCATCTCGAGCCCCGGGTTCATGTTCGGGTTGGGCCGGCTGCGCAGTTCGGCGAGCAGGCCTTCGGCGTCGCTGACGATGACGACCAGCCGCACCCCGGGCGTGCAGTCGCCGTAGTGCTCGCTGAGGTGCAGCACCGTGGCGCCGCGCGCGACCTGGAGGTAGCGGGGAGCGTCGTCGCTGAAACGGTGCTCCCAATCGATGCGGAAGCCCAGCCAATCGGCGTAGAAGGCGCGCGCCAAGCGGTAGTCGAAGATGCGCAGGATGGGGATCGGCGCGCAGAAGCTGATCATCGGGCCTATTCCCCGGCGCGCAGCAGTGCGCGGAACTCGGTATAGTCGCTGGTCTGTGGCGCGCGGTCGCGCACCGCGGGCTGGGCGAAGGCGCGCGCCAGTTCGGCGACCAGCTGGTGC
>JACDEC010000579.1 GCA_013816645.1 Planctomycetota bacterium | reverse complement strand
CGCCCACTCTGGGCGCGAATGGCGACCCCGACCGGCCGAAGTGCCCGTGCAGTGCCCGCATCCGCGGCGCTGTGCCCGTATCGGCACAGCGCCTAACCCCTGTTATAATCGCAGCTTAGTGGTGCCCAAGAGAGGAATCGAACCTCCGACCTTCGCTTTACGAAAGCGCTGCTCTACCGCTGAGCTACTCGGGCGGGCACGGATCGACGCCGCCGGAACCAGTGACCGGCACTCGTCGGCTGGGCATGATGGACCTGCAGGTGGTCTGTCAAAGCGCCTTTTCGGCGGCTCGTTGTTTCGGGGGACTGCGTCCCCCGGACCCCCGCAGGATGCTGTTCAGCATCCTACCAGTTCCGCGCTCAGACTCCGATCTCGACCACCCCGTCGACCACGCGCACGGGATAGGTGCCGACCCGCCAATCGCCTGGGATGCCCAGGACCTTGCCGGTCTCCAGGTTGAAGCGCCAGCCGTGCCCGACGCACATCACCATCTTGTCGGCGATCGGGCCCTTGGAGAGGCCGACCCCGGCGTGCGGGCACATGTCCTTGAGCGCGTACCAGGCACCGGCGTGCTGGTAGACGCCGATCTTCCGCGGCCCCACGGTCACCAGCTTGGCGCCTTCGGCGGGCCAATCGGCGGCGTTCCCCACCGGGGTCCAGCGTGGCGACTCTCCTTGAGCGGCGTCGGTCATGTTCCTTCTTCTCCACGGATGAATACGAAGTGGTCGCGATCGATGGCGCCCTGCGAATCGTTGCGGGTGTGCGTACCGACGCTTGCAGCGCGAGCCTCGGCCGCGCCGGCGACCAGGGCACCGACCAGCAACTGGTTCTGCAACTGCCAGCCCGCCCGGTCGCGGAACAGGCCGCGGGCCTGGTGGCCCGACCAGAACGCCAGGCTGCGCCGAGCGACGGCGAGTTCACCCGCGGAGCGTTCGATGCCGACCTGCCGCCACATCAGCGAGCGCAAGCTGCGCACGAGATCCGCGACGTCGAGGTCTTCGGGAGCAGCATCCGAGGGCGCCTGGCTGAGGCGCACCCGCCCCGGCTGCTCGCCGCGGGCGGCGGCGTCGGTGCCGGCGCGGATGCCGACGACCAGGCCTTCGAGGATGCTGTTGGACGCGAGGCGATTGGCGCCATGCAGCCCGGTGCAACCGACCTCGCCGGCGGCCCACAGGCCGGGCAGCGAGGTGACGCCGCGGCTGTCGCTGCGCACGCCGCCGCAGTGGTAGTGCGCGCTGGGATGCACCGGCATCCACTGCGCGGCGATATCGATACCGAGCTTGGCGCAGGCCTGGGCGATGGTCGGGAAACGCTCCTCGAGGAACGGGCGACCCAGAGCCGTCGCGTCGAGCCAGACGTGCGGGAATTCCGTGCGGCGGATCTCGCTGATGATCGCGCGGGTGACCACGTCGCGCGGCGCCAGTTCGGCGTCGGCGTGGTAGCCGGGCATGAAGCGCTCGCCGAGGTGGTTCTTGAGCACCGCGCCTTCGCCACGCAGCGCCTCGGTGACCAGCAGGCGCGCGCCGCCGGCGATGTAGAGCGTGGTCGGGTGGAACTGCATGAACTCGAGGTCGGTGAGTTCTGCTCCGGCGCGGTAGGCCATCGCCAGGCCATCGCCGGTCGCCACCGCCGGATTGGTGGTTTCGCGCCACACCCGACCGCAACCGCCGGTGGCCAGGATCACCGCGCCGGCGATCGCCGCGACCAGTTCGGCGCGGCGATAATACAGCACTCCGACCGCGCGGCCGCGATCGACCAGCAGATCGACCGCGAAAGCTTCCTCGATCACGGTGATCGACGGGTGGGCGGCGGCCGCCGCGGCCAGGCTGCGCACCACTTCCTGGCCGGTGCTGTCGCCGTTGGCGTGCAGGATGCGCCGCGCGCTGTGCCCGCCTTCGCGGGTGAGCGACACGGCGCCGTCGCCGTTGCGATCGAAGACGCAACCGTGGCGACGCAGGAACTCGATGGCATCAGTGCCTCCGCCGAGGATGTCGCGCACCGCGTGCACGTCGCACAATCCGGCGCCGGCATCCAGCGTGTCCTGGACGTGCAGATCGAGATCGTCCGCGGCCTCGCGCTCCTGCTGCGAGAGCACCGCCGCGACGCCACCCTGCGCATAGAAGGTGTTGCTGTCGTTGGCGCCGCCCTTGGCCAACAGCAGGACTTCACGCCCGGCTTCGGCAGCGGCGAGCGCCGCGCACAGGCCGGCGACGCCGCCGCCGACGATGAGCACATCGGCTTCGAGGTGCGGGCGCCGGCGTAGGTCGAAGCCGACGAGGTGACGTTGGGCCCACGGACCGGGGCGGGCAGGCTTGAGCACGCGAGACTATCGCGCCGCCAGCGGCAGCTGGCTAGGGGTCATCTGGCCGAGGCGGTGCGCGCGGCGGCCGCGAAGCACTCGCCTCGGTGCTCGAAGCCGCGGAACAGGTCGAACGAAGCGCATGCGGGGCTGAGCAGCACCGTGCCGGATCCCGGGAGCGCCTTGAGCGCCATGGCGACCGCTGCGTCCATGGTCCCAGCGCGCTGCGCCTCGACGCGCTGCCCGGCGAGCGCCCGCGCGAGCACCTCCGCGGTCTCGCCGAGCACCACCGCGGACGCTCCGCGCGCGGCCACCGCCGCGGCGAGTTCGTCCCACAACGCGCCCTTGTCCTTGCCGCCGAGGATCACCGCCAGCGGACCGTCGATCGCCGCGAGCGC
>JACDEC010000578.1 GCA_013816645.1 Planctomycetota bacterium | reverse complement strand
GCGCCCCGACGGCGCGGTCGGGGACAAGATGCCGGTCGCGCTGTCCGCCCTGGCGTTGATGGCCCATTTCGCCGCTGGGCATGCACCCGACGACGTCACCCACGGCGAATGGTTGCGGCGCAGCCTGCGCCGCGTGCTCGCCGGCCAGCACGAGAGCGGGTATTTTGGCGCTGCCGACAACAGCCGCATGTACGGCCACGGCATCGTGACCTTGATGCTCGCCGAGGCGCTCGGCATGTGCCGCGACGACGACCTCGACGAGACCATCCGCGCAGCGCTCGAACGCGCGGTGACGGTGACGGTGAAAGCCGCGCGCGTCGCCAAGCACCCGGGGCACGAGGGGGGGTGGCACTACCAGCCCGACCAGGGCAGTTCGGACCTCAGCCTCTCGGGCTGGCAGTTGATGAGCCTGCACGCCACCCAGCAGGTCGGCATCGCCGTGCCCGAGGAGGTGGTGCTCGCAGCGGTCGGCTACGCCAAGCGCCTGACCTCGCCGGACGGCAAGGTTGGCTACGACGCTCCTGGATCGGATCATCCCGCCTTGCGTGGTCTGGCGATGCTGTCGCTGGCGATCGGTGGACAGGGCCAGGCACCCGAGGTCGCGCGCATCGCCGATCGGATCCAGAGCAACCCGATCGCCTGGCAGGGACCGTGGTTCTTCTACCGCGCCTACTACGATTCCGTCGGCTTGAGCCGCGCCGCGCCGCAGCAGTGGCAGGCCTATGCCCAGACGCTCGAGAGCGTGCTCGTCGACCACCAGCAGGAGGACGGCTCGTGGCCGAACCCGCCCGGTGACAACGAGGGCGAGCACGGTGGCGTGTACACGACGTCGATGGCGGTGTTGGCGTTGAGCGTGCGCAAACAGCTGCTGCCGGCCTACCAGCGGTAAGAGACGTGCTCAGGGGGCCGGGGTCTTGGGACCGGCGGCCTGCGGTTCCCGCGCCCCGGCGACGATCACGCGCGGGTCATCCTTGGGCAGCATCTGCACCTGGAAGGTTTCGCGCGTGCCGAGGCGCAGCGAGAACGCGCCATTGGCGAGGTCGATCTCGCGCGCCTGCTGGACCGGATCGTCGTTGCAGAAGGTGCCGTTGGTCGAGAGATCCTGGACGCGCACCACCGATTCATGGACCTGGAGGCGCAGGTGGCGACGGCTGACGGTGTTGAAGTCCTGATCGACGTCGCGGGTTTCGCTGGCCGCCTTCAGATAGTTGGCCGCGCGGCGCAGGCTGATATCGCAGGAGCGACTCCGGCCGATGACGACGTCGGAGCCATCGCCGAGCACGAAGCATTCGCCCAGGACGAATCCGGCGGTTCCGAGCAGAACGGGTACGGCGTCAGCCATCAGCGGATCCGGGGTTCAGAGGCGCCTATGCGGGTCCATCGCCGCATACTTCGCCCCGCGTGCGGGCACCGCAGGGTGAGTGCGGGTGCGCATTCACGGGAATGCGCTGGGTGAGCCTACTCCCTTGCCCCTTTCTTGCCAAGAGGATACATACCGTGCTCACGGAGGGCGCGTGGGGCTGATCCGCCTGATCATCGAAAGCGGCGGTTGGCTGCTGGTCCCGATCGTCCTCCTGTCGATCGCGGCCTGCGCGATCGTCGTCGAACGCTTATGGCGCCTGCTGCCGATGCGGGCTCGTTTTGCCGCCGTCCGCTCCGACTTCCACGAGGCCCTGATGACCGGTGGCGCGGAAGCGGCCTGGGCTCGGCTCGACGGTACGACCCCGCTGGGACGGGTGCTGCGCGCCGGGCTGGCGGTGCGCTCCCATGGGCCGGAACTCATGCGGGTCGCCGGACTCGACGCCGCCCAGCGCGAAGTTCCCGCCCTGGAGCGGGGTTTGGGCGTGCTGCTGGTCGCGACCCAGGTCGCCCCGCTGATCGGGCTGCTTGGCACGGTCATCGGCCTGATCGAGGCCTTCCAGGCCGCCAGCCAGGGCGACGAGTTCACCACCAAGCTGCTCGCCGGCGGCGTCTACAAGGCGTTGGCCGCGACGGTGGCCGGGCTGCTGATCGCCATCCCAGCGTTCCTCGCCTACGGTGGCCTGTCCGGACTGGTCGCTCGGCTCAGCGACCAGCTCGAACACGCCGCCACCGACTTGCCGCTGATCGTCAAGGGCGCGTGACGTGGCCCTGCGTCGCCAACTTTTGGTTGGGGGTTGCCGCAGCAGGCGGCACCCCCAACGAACGCGCCTGCGGCGCTGCCCCCAACATCCAAGAGCATGTAGGTGGGAGTCCTGATGTCATTGCGCAGACGTCATGGCCCAAGTAATGCTCTCCTATTTTTAACAGTCCTGCCGATCGCCCCGCTGGTCGACATCTCGCTGGTGCTGGTGGTGTTCCTGATCGCGGTGATGCAGGCGGACGCCCAGCGCGCCCTGCCCGTCGCGCTGCCCAAAGCGGGAACCGCCGCGGCGACGGTCGGTGCATCCTTCGCGGTCAGCATCGACCGCTCGGGCGTGGTGCGCGTCGATGGGCGCAGCGTCACGCCCGCTGAACTCAGCGCTTCGGCCAAGGGTCGCGCCCAGGCGACCATCCGCGCCGATGCCAAGGTCGATCACGGCACGGTGGTCGGCGTGGTCGATGCGCTGCGCAAGGCCGGCGTCGACAAGATCTTCTACGCGGCGACCCCCGGCGTGGTCGAGTGGTGATGCGGCTTTCGATCGTCACCATCTTCCCCGAGGCCTGCGCGGGCTACCTCGAGGCC
>JACDEC010000577.1 GCA_013816645.1 Planctomycetota bacterium | reverse complement strand
CGCCCGAATGGTGCGCCATCCCGTTCACCGACTACCTTGCCCAGCGCAAGAAGGACCACGACGCCGCCTACGCGCTGCCTCGCGACAGCGAGGAGCGGCGCAAGGCCGAGGAGGTCAACCGCCAGCGCGATTACGCCCGCGGTCGCGAGCTCAAGGGTTGGTGGTACCGCGAGATGCTGGCCACCGATTCGCCGCTCACCGAGCGCATGGTGCTGATGTGGCACAACCATTTCACCTCGCAGCTGAACACCGTCGAGGACCCGCGCCTGATGTGGGAGCAGAACCAGCTCCTGCGCCAGCACGCGCTCGGCAACTTCGGCCACTTCTCGCTCGCCATCCCCTTCGACCCGGCGATGCACCGCTACCTCGACAGCAATTCCAACGTCGCGCGCCGCCCCAACGAGAACTTCGCCCGCGAGGTCATGGAGCTGTTCACCGTCGGCGAAGGCAACTACACCGAGGACGACATCAAGGAGGCCGCGCGCGCCTTTACCGGTTACCAGATCGGCGCCGAGGGCAAGCCGGTGCTGGTCGCGGGACAGCACGACAACGGGCGCAAGACCGTGCTCGGCCACAAGGGCGTGTTCGACGCCAAGGAGATCATCACCATCCTCCTGCTGAAGGAGAAGAACGTCGCGCTCAACATCGCGAACAAGCTATGGCGCGAATTCGTCGACGATCAGCCCGACGACAAGGCGATCTACGAGGTCGCCGCGGCCTTCTACCGTTCGCGCTACCAGATCACCGCCGGCCTGCGCGAACTGCTGCTGCAGGAGCGTTTCTGGGATCCGGCGGTGCGCGGCAACCTGATCAAGAGCCCGACCGAGCTGCTGATCGGCATGGCGCGCCAGCTCGAACTCGACGTGAAGGACCCCGGCGTACTCGTCGACTTCGGCAAGAAGCTGGGACAGGAACTCTTCGATCCGCCCAACGTCAAAGGATGGAAGGGGGGCAACGCCTGGGTGAGCACCCACAGCCTGCTCGCGCGCGGCGAAGTCCTGGAAGCCATCCTCGGCGGACGCTTCGGCCAGGCTGGATCGACGCCCAGCGGCGACGCGATGATGGCGCCACCCAGCGGCGGCGCGATGGCCGGCCCAGCAGCTGCTGGTGATCCGGCAGAAGCGCCGAAGGACAAGGACGACAAGAAGGAGAAGAAGAAGGACAAGAAGGAGATCCCGCTCGCCAAGCAGGCGGTCGCCGAGGCCGCCGGCAAACTCGCCGCGCGCAGCGGCTGGGTGGCGGCCGCGCGCACCGCCAAGGAGGGCGGCGCACTGGCCCGCGAGATGCTGCTCGCCATTGCGCCGGTTGCACCCATCGACAGCGCCTGGGACTTCGATCGGTCGCTGCGCGCCATCATCCTCGACCCCGCATTCCAGGTGAAGTGAGCCCATCATGAACGACTTCCGCTTCTCCCGTCGCGACCTCCTGCGCATCGCCGCCGCCAGCGCGGTGGCGGCGATGATCCCCGGCAGCCTCTCGGCCGCCGATCCGGAGGTCACGCCCGGTCCTGAATTCGACTGGAAGCGCGCGCTGGTCCTGATCGAGCTGCGCGGCGGCAACGACGGACTCAACACCGTCATCCCCTGGACCGATCCGTTGTACGCCAAGTACCGCCCGCGCCTTGCCATCCCCGGCGATCAGATCGTCAAGGCAGACGCCTACGGCCTGCATCCCTCGCTCGCCGCGCTCGGTCAGGGTTGGAAGGACCAGGATATGGCGGTGGTGCTCGGGCTCGGCTACCCGAATCCGAACCGCTCGCATTTCCGCAGCATCGACATCTGGAACGCCGCCACCAAGGCCGACGAGCTCGGCACCGAGGGCTGGATCGCCCGGGTCTTCGCCAAGAGCACGAGCCGACCCGATGCCGGGCTGCTCGCCGACGGCGTGGTCTGGGGCTACTCGGACACCGTTGGCCACGGCGGTCAGGGTCCGCTGTTCGGCAACGACATGCGCCTGCTGGTGATGAACTCGCCCGAGGAGTTCGTGCAGCGCGCGCGCGGCGTCAAGGCAGCCCCGAGCGTGGAGCACTCCACCAAGGCGCTCGAACATGTGCTGGCGGTCAGGCGCGACATCGCCTCGACCGTCGATCGCCTCGCCCAGATCCAAGGCAAGGCTCCGCAGATCAAGACGCCCTTCCCCGATTCCGGTCTCGGCAACCACCTGAAGATGACCGCCCGCCTGATCGCCGCGGGGGCCGCCGTGCCGGTCTGGAAGCTGTCGATCGACGGCTTCGACACCCATGCCGGCCAGCGCGACAACCACGCCCGCCTGCTCAAGACGGTCGGCGACGCGATCGCTGCGTTCCGCCTGGCCATGCAGGAGATCGGCCAGTGGGACCAGGTGGTGGTCGCCACCTACAGCGAGTTCGGCCGCCGGGTCGAGGAGAACGCTTCGGGCGGCACCGATCACGGCACGTCAGCGCCGCACTTCGTGCTCGGTGGCAAGGTCCGGGGCGGCTACCACGGCACCTATCCCGCGCTCGACAAGCTCGAACACGGCGATCTCCCGTTCTCCACCGACTACCGCCGGCTCTACGCATCATTCGCCGAGGAATGGTGGGGCTTCAAGCAGCCGTTCATGAGCCAGAAGAGCCACAAGCCCTTGGGCTTATTCCGGGTGTGACGGGGGTCAGGGTTCCGGGGTTTTGGGGTCGGGAAGACGCCGGGACTGTGCGCTGAGAGGGCCGGATGGAGTAGGTGGCCTCACCG
>JACDEC010000576.1 GCA_013816645.1 Planctomycetota bacterium | reverse complement strand
TCGGAAACCGCGCTCGCGGGCTAGCATTACAGTTGCGCCCTTGTCTTGATGTGGGCGCGTCTGGCTGCAGCTTGATGGGCTCTTCGCCATAGAGACCAGGCGATGACTTCGGCGGGTTCGATCTGCTGCTGAGCCAACCGATTGGCGATGCGACGGATTTCCTGGACCGACCAGCGGATCAGCTCCGTTGAAGAAGTCGCTCGATCCAGGCTTTCGTTTTTTGGGGCGTCGGGACGTTGGCATGGTGACGGATCGCGGCGGTCATGGCGAAGGCCAGCATGACCAGAGCGACATGGCGATGCCAGCCGTGCCAGGAGCGGGTCTCATTGTGGTCGAGGCCCAGCTCGTTCTTGGCGGTCTCGAAGCTGTCCTCGATGGCCCAGCGATGGCCTTCGATTTTAGCCAGGGTGTCGATGCTGGTCCCCGCCGGACACCAAGTGGTGAAGAAGGCCAGGTCGCCATCGGCGATGTTGCGGCGGATCAGCAGGCCGCGGGTCCACAGGCCCGTTCTGGTCTCCTCGCATTCGGCGGCGTCCAGATCGGCGAGTTCGCAGTAAGCCCAGTCATGCAGTCTTGGCCCCTTGGTTCCTTCGCCGGCCGACAGCCGCTTCCAGGCCGGGGTGGCGAGCCCTCTGGCAATCTCTTCGGCCGTGCCTGCGATCGCAGGCTTACCCCACGAACCAAAGCGATGGCTGCTGGCCACGCCCAGCACATAGCCTTTGCCGGCGCGGCGCAGCGCTGTCTCGATCTCACCAACCCCGTAGACCGTGTCTGCCGCCACCCAGGAGAAGGCGACATCGGCATGGATCGCCTGCTCGATCATCTGCCGCGCCAGGGCCGGCTTGGTGGCGAAGGCCGTGTCTGACGGCACATGCGCTGCCGCCATCCGGGCCGGGTCATCGGTCCAGGCCTTGGGCAAATACAGCCGCCGATCGATGAAGGCGTGGCCGTGGCGCGAGGCGTAGGTCGCAAATACCCCGATCTGGCAGTTGGTGATCTTGCCAGCCGAGCCGGTGTACTGACGACCGACGCCGCACGAGGCCTTGCCCTGTTTGAGGAAACCCGTCTCGTCGATCACCAGCACAGCATCCGGGTCGGCCAGATTCTCCAGAGCATAGTCGCGCACGATCGTGACCAGCGCCTCGGCGTCCCAGTGACTGCGGCCCAGAACCGCCTGCTGGCGCCAGGGCCCGGGATCACCCGCAGCTTCCGCCCGCATCCAACCCGTCTTGCGACGCTCCTCGCCCAGCAGCCCGTCCAAGAACTGGTTCGCAGACGACGCAACCCGCCCGTCGCCGAACAGCGGCCGCATCCTCGCCTTCACATCCCGCAGTGAAGACGCCCACAACTCCAGTGTCGTCTCGACCGATGCGCTCGACATCCCATGACCTCCGAATCATGGTCACCCATGGATTCAGAAGCCGTCAGTCAACGCAACTGTAATGCTAGGGTCCGTACTCAATAAGTCCTGGCTGTCGGTCGGGTGTTCTGATTCAAGGATTCCGGAAGGAGTCCTTTGAATGCGGAAGCTCTACTGGCTGGATGACGAGGCTTGGGCGCGGATCGAGCCGCTTCTGCCTCGCGGTCGTCGCGGGGCGCGGCGGGTGGATGATCACCGGGTGATCTCCGGGATTATCCATATGCTTCAATCGGGTGCGCGCTGGCGCGACTGCCCTGCCGAGTACGGTCCGTACACGACGGTCTACAACCGGTTCAACCGCTGGAGCCGCCAGGGCATCTGGCATGACATCTTCAAGGCCCTGACCGGCCACAGCGGCATCTACTCCAGCGCCGCCATCGACAGCACCTCGGTCAAGGCTCACCGCTCGGCAGCGGGCGCTAAAGGGGGGCCTTCGTCCAGAGCATAGGCCGATCCAGAGGCGGTCGAACGACCAAGATCCATGGCCTGGTGGACGATCACGGTCGGCCGCGCGTGCTGCTTCTGAGTGCCGGCAACACCAACGACATCACCATGGCTCACGCCCTGATCGAGGCCGCCGGACCGTTCCGCAAGCTGCTGGCGGACCGTGGCTACGATGCCGATCACCTGCGCAAAAGGCTGATCGAACGCAACGCCGAGGCCGTCATACCGACCACCACATCGCGCAAGCAGCCCATCCCTTACGACGTCGTCGCCTACCGGCAGCGCAACACCGTCGAACGCCTCTGGGCCCGGCTCAAGGACTATCGCCGCGTCGCCACCCGCTACGACAAGCTCGCCGCAAACTACCTCTCCGGCGTGCTTATCGCCGCAACCGTCTGCTACTGGGCCAAATGAGTCCGGACCCTAGCGCGGTCAGCAAAATTGTCAGGACCAAGGACTTCCCCCCTTGCCGTTCGATGCCCACCTGAGCACGATCGTATACGATATTCAATCCAGCAAAGACCGGAGCAGACGATGGCGAGCGTTTCAGGATCGGCGCCGGCCCCTATTGGCGCGGCGGAGCGAGAGACCCGTCTGGCCGGCTTGCGGCGCGGCATGGAGGCGTCGGGCGTCAAGGCGGTGCTGCTCGGTTCGACCTCCAGCCTGCGCTACTTCACTGGCATCGACTGGTACCCGTCCGAACGCCTCCTCGGCGCCGTTGTGCATGCATCGGGCGGGCTGGACTACATCACCCCGCGCTTCGAACTGGAAAAGGTCGAGGGGCTGATCAGTCTTCCCGGCGAGATACTGACCTGGGAGGAGGACCAAAGCCCTTGGCGGTTGGT
>JACDEC010000104.1 GCA_013816645.1 Planctomycetota bacterium | reverse complement strand
GCTCGTGCCACTGCTCGCGCTCGATGCCGGCGAACAGCGCGTCGGCGTGCTACTGCCCCCCGGACGCGGCGGTGCGATCGTCAATCTCGCCCTGGCGCTGGCCGGCCGCACTGCGGTCAACCTCAACCACACCGCCGGCGAAGCGCAGGTGAAGCGGATGTGCGAACTCGCCGAGGTGCGCACGGTGATCTCGGCGACGCCCTACCTGCGCCGCATCAACGTGGCCACACCCGGGCGCATGGCGCTGCTCGACGAGCTGCTGCCCAAGGCCGGCAAGCTCACCCTCGCCATGCGCTCGGCCGGCGGCCTGCTGCTGCCCACCAGTTGGCTGGCGCGCGCCCGCGCCGACGACACCGCGGCGATCGTCTTCAGCTCGGGTTCGACCGGGGATCCCAAGGGCGTCGAGCTCACCCACCGTCAGATCCTCGCCAACCTCGAATCGATCGCGCTGGGGCTCGAGCTCAACGCCGACGACGTGCTGCTCAACCCGCTGCCGCTGTTCCACAGCTTCGGCTTGGTGCCCGGTATGTGGCTCGGGCTGGTACAAGGCATGGCCAGCGCCGCCCACCCCGATCCGACCGACGCCAAGGCGCTGGGCAACCTCGCCAGCGAGGTCCGCGCCACCTTCCTGATCAGCACGCCGACGTTCGTGCGCGGCTACCTCCGACGCGTCGAGCCCGAGCAGTTCAAGTCCCTGCGCTTCGCGGTGGTCGGCGCCGAGCGTTGCCCCGGCGACCTCAAGGCCGCCTTCAAGGAACGCTTCGGCGCCGATCTGCTCGAAGGCTACGGCTGCACCGAACTGGCCCCGGTGGTGGCGGTGAACCTGCCGACCGTCGCCCGCGATGGCATGGAGGAGAAGCGCCACCGCGACGGCAGCGTCGGCCGGCCGCTGCCCGGAGTCCAGGTCATCACCGTCGATCCCGAGACCCGCGCCCACCTGCCGACCGGCAGCGAGGGCCTGCTGGTGGTGCGCAGCGCCGCGCGCATGCGCGGCTACCTCAACCGCCCCGACCTCACCGACGCCGCGTTCATCCATGGCGGCTACAACACCGGCGACATCGGCAAGGTCGACGGCGACGGTTTCGTCCACATCACCGGGCGCCTCGCCCGCTTCGCCAAGATCGCCGGCGAGATGGTGCCGCTCGACAACATCGAGCTCGCGCTCCAGGCCCTGGCCGGCCTGGATATCGAGGTCGCGGTCGCAGCGGTGGCCGATCCCGCCAAGGGCGAGCGGCTGATCGTGCTCCACCACGGCTGGACCGGCAGCGCCGAGGACCTGCTCAAGGCCGCTGACGAACTGCCGGCGCTGTGGCGCCCCAAGCCGCGCGACGTCTACGCCGTCGAGGCCATCCCCAAGCTCGGCACCGGCAAGCGCGACCTCGCCGGGATCAAGCGGCTCGCCGCAGAGAAGGTCGCCGCACCCAGCGCGGCCTGAGCGCGCGTGACGACGCCGACACGCATCGTCCTGCTCCCCGGCTTGGCCGCCGACCAGCGCATGTTCGCCGCCCACCGCGCGCGCTGGCCCGGGCTCGAGGTGCCGCCATGGATCGAGCCGCACGGACGCGAGGACCTCGGCGCCTACGCGCGGCGCCTGGCGGCGACGATCGCCCCTGATCCGCCCTTCATCCTCGGCGGCGCGTCGTTCGGCGGCATGGTCGCCTGGGAGATGGCGCGCTACTGCCGGCCACTGGCGCTGGTGCTGATCGGCGCGGCGATCCATCCGCGCGAGATCTCCGCCCCCCTGCGCATGGTCACCAGGCTCGCCCACCGCATGCCGTTGAGCGCGATCCGCCTGCTCACCCCGTGGGGAGCGTGGCTGGCCTGGCCCGCGGGAGCGGCGACCTACCGGGATCGGCGCGCCATCGAACGGGTGGTGCGCGATGCCCGGCCGTCGTTCGCCCGTTGGTGCGCCGACGCCATCGCGCGCTGGCAGCCATCGCCGCCGCCTGAGATGCCCTGGCTGCGCATCCATGGCCGCGCCGATCCGGTGATCCGGCCGGATCCGCGCAGCGGAGCGATCGCATGGGTCGCCGGAGCGGCGCATTACCTCGATGGCCAGCACGCGCGCCGCGTCGAGCGGATCATCGCGCATCTCCACAGCGGAAGTGCCGGGTCGGCCTAGAAGGTCGCCACCGCCCCGGGAGCGACCTGCAGCGAGGGCCGCGACAGCCAACGATGGTGGATGTCGCGCATGACCAGGACGCTGTCGAACTCCGCGCCGAGACCCTGGTAGAAGGACGACACTACCCGCTCGACGCGCAGGGCACGCATCCGCCAACGATCGCACGCCAGCTCCAAGGCATCGCAGCATCCCGGCGAGCGACCTGGGGAGAAACCGAGTGCGCCACCGGCGAAGAACGTCGACGCGGAGTCGAGGTCGCCGAACACCGAGCCCTCGGGCAGCGCGTCGCACTCCCGTCCGCGCACGTCGACCTCCATGCCGCGGTCGCCGCGGACCGAGAGATCGAGGTCCGCGCCGCCCTCGCTGACCCGGAAGTCGGCGCGGCCGTGCACCCCGGGAAACAGCCGGCCGCCAGCCCAGCGCACCATAGGGCTGTCGCTGTCGCGGCGGATGATCCAGACCGCGGTGCGCGCGTTCATCCCATCCTGCCAGGTGACCGCGATCCGGTGGGCGGCGTTCTCCGCGGCGAAGCCGAGGAACGCCGGCAGTCCGGCGGGACGCACGCGTTCCAGCCTGATCAGGCAGACCCCGGCGATCGCCCAACCGTCAACCAGGAGCGGGCGCAGCGGCGAGGGCACGAACCGGGCGATGGCCTCGGGACGGACGCGGAAGTTGACCAGCAACCGACGGGCGATGACACCGCGCATGGTCGGGAGCATGCGCGATAGTCGCAGCCGCGGATCAGCGGGAAGCGTGGGAGCGATCGAGCGTGCGGCTCATGCGCGCGGGCTATCGATCGCCACCGAGGGCGGCGAGCCGTTGGCTGTCGGCGATCAGGGCGGCCAGAACGCGAAAGGCCGGATGGACACGCGGTCCATCCGGCCTTCCACGAGCATCCTCGAGACCGGGCTACGCGAGATGTGGCTTCAACTGCAGGGCGTCGCCGCCGCCGGTCTCCGGCTTGGGCTTGGGCTCGGACTTGTCCTGGGTCTTGTGGATGGTCACCGTCGGACGGCGCGGCGGGAGTTCGCCGCCGGCGATCAGCAGCTTGACCTGGTTGGCGTCGAGGGTCTCGTGCTCGAGCAGCGCGCGGGCGATGCGCTCGACCGCGTCCTTGTTGCGCTCGACGACTTCCAGGGCGCGCGCGTACTGCGCGTCGATGATCGAGCGGACCTCCTCGTCGAGTTGACGGCGGGTCTCGGCGCTGGCGGTGATGACCGATTCCTGGCCCATCACGCCGTCGTGCTCCTCGGTGTACTTGATCGGGCCCATCTTGTCGGACATGCCCCACTCGTAGACCATGCCGCGGGCGAGCTGGGTGGAGCGCTGGATGTCGTTGGAGGCGCCGGTGGTGATGTCCCCGCAGAACATCTCCTCGGCGATGCGACCGCCGAACAGCACGGCGATGTCCGAGATGATCTTCTTGCGGCTGTGGGTGTGCCGGTCCTGATTGGGCAGGTGCATGGTCGCGCCGAGCGCGCGGCCGCGCGGGATGATGGTGACCTTGTGCAGGTCGTCGGCGTCCTCCATCAGCACCTGGAGGATGGTGTGCCCGGCCTCGTGGTAGGCGGTGACCTTGCGCTCGTCCTCGGGCATCGCCCGCGATCCCGTCTTCTTCTCGCGGCCGAAGGCGACGCGGTCGCGCGCGTAGTCGAGGTCCTTCTGCATGACCATTTCCTGCTCATAGCGCGCGGCGTTGAGCGCCGCCTCGTTGATCAGGCTCTCGAGATCGGCGCCGCTGAAGCCGGGAGTGCCGCGGGCGATGAGTTGCAGCTCCGCCGTCGGATCGAGCTTCACCTTCTGGGCGTGGACCTGGAGGATCTGCTCGCGCCCGGCGATGTCGGGCAGGTCGACGTAGATGTGGCGGTCGAAGCGGCCGGGGCGCAGCAGGGCGGGGTCGAGGACGTCGACGCGGTTGGTGGCGGCGATGACGATGACCTTGTCGTGCGAGGTGAATCCATCCATCTCGACCAGGATGGCGTTGAGCGTCTGCTCGCGCTCGTCATGACCGCCCGACGACATGCCGCTGCCGCGGCGCCGGCCGACGGCGTCGATCTCGTCGATGAAGATGATGCAGGGCGAATTCTCCTTCGCCTGATTGAACAAGTCGCGCACCCGCGAGGCGCCGACGCCGACGAACATCTCGACGAAGTCCGAGCCGGAGATCGAGTAGAACGGCACGTCGGCCTCGCCGGCGATTGCCTTGGCGAGCAGGGTCTTGCCGGTGCCCGGAGGCCCGACCAGCATCACGCCCTTGGGGATGCGGCCGCCGAGCTTCTGGAACTTCTTGGGATTGCGCAGGAAGGCGACCAGCTCCTCGACCTCTTCCTTCGCCTCGTCGATGCCAGCCACGTCCTTGAAGGTGCGCGCGGTCTTGCCCTTGGTGACCAGCACGGCGCGGCTCTTGCCGAAGGACAGCACGCCGCCGCCCTGGCCCATGCGGCGGAAGACGAAGAAGTAGAGCGCGGCGATGAACAGCGCGAAGAACAGCAGGTTCGGCCAGATCGCCATGAACGGGCTGCGCGGCCGCTCGCCGAGCTCCTGGATGGTCGGGCCGCCATTGCCGCCGGTGCGGTTGGTCAAGGCGGCTTCTTCGCGCTCCTTGTTGATCAGATCGCGGATCTCGTTGCGGTCGCCGTCGACCATGCGGCCGCCGGGGTAGTACACTTCGTACTCTTCAGGCTTGCCGGCAACCTCGCGCTTGAGCTCGACCGTGACCCGCTCGGAGCCCATGGTGATCTTGGTGACATTGCCGCTGGCGATGTCCGCCTTTAGCTGGCCCCAGTCCTTCTCGCCGGGCGAGAAGTTCTTCACCATCATCACGATCAGGATCATGACCCCGAGCAGGGCCATCATGATCACGAACAGGTTGCGCGGCTTGTTCGGAGGCGTCTGGTTCTCGGCCGGCATGTCGATCCTTCGGCGCTAGGCACCGTCTGCAGTGCGGCATCCGGCAGCAACTGCCTTCGGCCATCGTGTCGGTTCGACCGGGATGATAGGTCCCACAAGGGCGAATCCACCAGTTGTTGCGCATTCCTTCCGCGCGCCGCCCGCGCACGCGGGTTCAGCGCAACCACTGCGGGGTCAGCGCTTGCGACGACCCGAGCCCTTGCGCCGAGCGCCCGCGCTGGTCGTGCTGTCGGAGCGGACGGGCGGTCCGGTGACCTCGTCGGCCTCGGCCTCGTCGGCGATCTCGCCGCTGAGATCCTGGGTCGCGATGCCGTCGAGGGTCGCGAAGGTGCGGTTCTGCCGCGCCAGCTGCTCGCCGCGCAGCGGCTCGAGACCCGGCTTCACCGCCGGGTCGGGGCCGAGGGAGAGACCGGCGCGCAGCGCGGCGATCTCGGCATCGAGGTGGGCCAGCCGCTCGCGCTGGCCACGCCAGCGTTCGAGCGCGGAGATGTTGAGATCCTGCAAGCGCACGTTGATCGCCACGCCTTTGAGGATCGGCGCCAGGCAGTGTTCGGGCAGGCCGCCGTAGCCCGGATCGCTGAGCGCATGGCGGCCGGCTTCGAGCAGCAGGGCGAGGCGTTCCTGCTCGAGGATGTCCAGGCGTTTGCGTTCTTCGCGATTGCCGAAGACCGCACCGACCTTGGATAGCAGGCTGGGCGAGCGCGTCGGGCCTTCGTCGACCTTGGCGAGTCGTGATGCGCTCAGGCGACGCTGACGACGCTGGCGATCGCTGTCGCTCTTGCCGGCGGGTTCGCTCGGATCGCTGGCCGAGACGATCTCGCGCGCAGGCGCGGCGCTGACCGTGCTCTCGTGTCCGGGAGCCTTGGCCGCGGTGCGCGGCAGGTTGTCCGGACGCACCCCCTTGGCCAGGCAGCTGCGGCAGATGCGCCGCTCGCCCTCGCTCCACCCCTGGTCGCGATCCATGCTGCCGAAGACGCTATCGCACGCGGAACAGAACTGCGGCGCCCGGGGCGGCTCCTGCGGCACGAGCACTGGCACCGGCCGGCGGACGACCGGAGCGACGTCCTCGGGTGGCAGCAGTTGCTGGGTGCTCGCACCATCGTCGTCGCCGACCACCAGGCGGAACGACTGCTTGCCGATCTGGATGACGTCGCCATCGGCCAGGGCGATCCGAGCGCGCGAGATGCCGTTGACCGTGCACTGCAAGCGCGACCGGTTGGTGAGCACGCAGGTGCCTTCGATCTCCTCGATGCGGATCTCGCCGGCCTGCTCATCGCCCTTGTTGGTCTTGATGCTGATCGGTTTGGCCGCCGATAACGGCAGATGCTTGCCGCGCGTGGGCTCGCTCAGGCACTCGAGGTGGGCGGCCATGATCCCCGGTACGATAGGCCCGGGTGGAGGGCCGCCAGTGCCCACCCGCGCACGCCTGCACCGGGTTCACCGCTGGCAACGCGAGCACCACACCGTCGACCGTCCGCCGAGCACCGCGCCACGCAGCTTCGCGCCGCAGCGCACGCAGGGCTGGCCCGCCCGGTCGTAGACCTGGAAGCGCGTCTGGAAGTAGCCGCTGTCGCCGCCGGCTTGGCGGAAATCGCTGATCGTGGAGCCGCCGGCGGCGATCGCTTCGAGCAGCACGGCGCGGATGGCCGCGACCAAGGCGTCCAGCCGCGGCCGCGAGACGCGTCCCGAAAAGCAACTAGGGCGGATGCCGGCACGAAACAAGGCCTCGGCGGCGTAGATGTTGCCGACACCGACCACCACCCGCTGGTCCATGATCAGCGGCTTGATCGCGACCTTCCGCCCCGCGCAACGTTCAGCGAGGACGGCTCCGGTGAAGGCGCGCGCATCGAGCGGCTCGGGACCCAGCCCAGCGAGCGCGGGGTGCTCCTCGGCGCGGCCGGGTTCGATCAGATCGAGCAACCCGAAGCGCCGAGGATCGCGGTAGGCGAGCCGTCGCCCGTCGAAGAAATGGAGATAGCAATGATCGTGGATGCGTTCGTCGCCCGACGGCGCCAAGCGCCACGTCCCGGTCATGCCGAGATGGCAGAGCAGGGTCGCGGCCGGCGTCTCGAATAGCAGGTACTTCGCGCGTCGGCGCACCGCGATGATCGGCTGCCCGCGCAGGCGACGCGCCAGCGACGCCGGGATCGGGGCGCGCAGATCCGCGCGCATGAGTTGGACGCGGCACAGGATCGGTCGATCGGCCAGCAGCAGCGCCAGGCCGCTGCGCACCGTCTCGACTTCGGGGAGTTCGGGCATGCGGCTACTTGATTTCGACGTCCAGGTGATCGTCAGCGGCCAGGACGCGGGTTTCCGGACACTCCGCGGCCGCCTCGCGCACCAGGTCGTCGATCGACAGGGCCTCGCCGGGTTCGTGGAAACGGGCGCTGAAATGGGTCAGCGCCAGGGTCTTGGCGCGGCATCGCGCGGCGAAGCGTCCAGCCATCACGCTGGTGCTGTGCCCCCATTCCACCGCCTTGTCCGCGCGCGCCGCGTCGTAGGTCGCCTCGTGGACCAGCAGGTCGCAACCCATCGCCATGGCTTCGATCGCGGCGCTGTCGCTGGTGTCGCCCAGCAGCACCAAATGCCGCCCCGGACGATCGGGGTCGCGGACCTCGTCGCTGCGCACCGTCCGCCCATCGGGCAGGACCACGGCCTGGCCCGACTGCAGGCGCCCCCACAACGGTCCGAGCGGCACCGCCAGCGCCTCGGCGCGATCGCGATGGAACCGACCCGGGCGGGGCGGTTCGCGCAGCACGTAGCCGAAACTGGGAACGCGATGGACGAGCGCCGCGGCCGAGACGGACCAGCCGCCGCGCACGCCGAGGTCGCCTCCGGCGTGCTCGACGATGGTCAGGGCGTAGCCGAGCTGGTTGTACGACACGCGCAGGGCGGTCTCGACGAACTCGCGCACCCCCTCGGGGCCGATGATCTCGACCGGCTCCTCGCGGCCGTTGATCGCCAGGAACGAGAGCAGGCCGGGTAGGCCGTAGCAATGGTCGCCGTGCAGGTGGGTCACCAGGATGCGTTCGATGCGGCTGGCGCGCAGCGGCGAGGTCAGCAGCCGGTGCTGGGTGCCTTCGCCGCAGTCGAGTAGCCAGATGCGACCGTCGTCGAAGGTCACGGCCTGGGCGGTGACGTTGCGGGTCCGCGATGGGGTGCCGGCACTGGTGCCGAGGAACGTCAGCTTCACGGCGAGGCATTCGATCGGACCCGTGCCGCCCCGCCACCGGCTTCTGCCGCGTCGCCCGGGTCGCCGGCCCCCGCGGCAGCGGCTCGTCCAACGCGGACTCGGGTGTAGCCAGTCGCCAAGGATGCGCGTAGCCTCGGCCCATGCATGCCGGGGTCGTCCTCACGCTGGTGCGCGCGGTCATCCTGCTTGGCCTGCTGCTGGCGTTCACCTATTCGCTGGTCGCAGCGCTGATCAGCGATCAGGCTGGGGGACGCAGCGATCTCAGCCGCGCCGCGGGACGCGATCCCGGGCTGCGCGTGCTGCTGCTCGACCGGCGCGACAGCGAGCACGGGCCCCAGCGCTACCACGAGAAACTGGTCATCGATGTGCTGCGCCCAACCTGGTTGCTGGCACCCGACCAACCCGACAACCCGGTCTACCAGCGCAAGCTCGAGCCGAGCGAGCAGTTGACC
>JACDEC010000103.1 GCA_013816645.1 Planctomycetota bacterium | reverse complement strand
GGCGCCGGTTGAACCGCCGGCCATGCGCCTTGTTCCCGCCCTGCCTGCCGGCTACGACCAGCGCATGCGGGCGATCCACGTGCTGCGCGTCGCCTTGGTCGCCTGCGCGCTCGCGGCAGTGGCCGCGGAGGAGCCGGCGCCCCCCGAGATCCCGCGCAGCGAACTGCCGTCGCGGCTCGACCGTCTCGCGCGGATGCGCGAACCGGAACGGACGCTGCTGCTCCACGAACTCGCCTTCGAGCGCCAGCGCGTCTTCGAGGTGCTGATCCGCTCGCTCGACGCGGCGAATACCGAGGCGCGCCTGCACGCCGCGTTCCTGCTCGGGCAATGGCGACTCGACCAGGCCGCCCCCCACCTCGCGCGGCAGATCACCCTGCGCGACGAGCACGTCGGTGAGCGCGGTCTGCTCGAGCAGAAGGACGCCGCGGTGTGGTTCTGGGGCGAGTACCCCGCCCAGGAAGCCCTGATCCGCCTGGGCAAGGCCGCGGTACCCAGCCTGATCGAACTGCTCGGGCGCAGCGACGACGAGGACACGCGCAGGCTCGCAGCCGCGGCCTTGTCGGCGATCGAAGGGCCGCTGGCGCGCACCGTGTTGGCCCTGGCCGCGCGCGACGAACTCGATCCGCCACGCCGCGATCGTCTGGTCACTGCAGACGCCTGGTTCGCGCCCCCGCCACCCTGATCGCCTCCCACCGCGTCTGTTGAAGGTCGACCCTCCGCGCCAAGGAACGATGAGGATGGGAATGTCGCCGCTGGGATAATACCTCGTTGGAGGACATGCCATGACGGTCGCCACGCAAAGCCCTTTGACCCAACTCGGCGATGACGTCGCCCAATGCATCGCCCTCTGCCAGGACGCCCATCGCACCTGCGTGCGGACCTTCACCCATTGTTCGCGTCGCGGCGGCCTGCACGGCGAACCCCAGCACCTCCGCCTGCTCCTCGATTGCGCGCAGATATGCCAAACCTCCGCCGACTTCCTGCTGCGCGGGTCCGATCTCTACAACTACCCCTGCGGCGTCTGCGCCTACATCTGCGACCGCTGCGCCGACGACTGCGAGAGCATCGCCGCCGGCGACCCGTTGATGGCCCAATGCATCAGGGCCTGCCGCGACTGCGCCCACCACTGCCTGCACATCTCCAAGGCGCGCAAGATCGCCTCCCCATCCTGAACTTTCTAGGGACTTCCGGACTTCCGGACTTCCGGACTTCCAGGTTCTTCCATGTAGCCTTCGACCGTCGGCAACCGCGTCCCGCGTGACCCGATGCGTGGTCGGCAGGCCAGCAGTCCCTTGGTGTAGGGATGCTTGGGATGGGCGAAGACCTCGGCGACCGGGCCTTCCTCGACCTTCTCCCCGCCGCGCATCAGCACCACACGGTCGGCGAAGTCGGCGACCACGCCGAGATCGTGGGTGATGAACAACACGGCCATGCCGCGCTCGCGCTGCAGGCGCTCGAGCAGGTCGAGGATCTGCGCCTGGATGGTCACGTCGAGGGCGGTGGTCGGCTCGTCGGCGATCAGCAGTTCGGGATCGCAGGCCAGGGCGATGGCGATGCACACGCGCTGACGCATGCCGCCGGAGAGTTCGTGCGGGTACTGGTCGAGTCGGCGTTCTGGTTCGGGGATGCCAACCTGGCGGAACAGTTCGACGGCCCGGGCGCGGCGCGCTTCGTCGGTCAGCGCGGTGTGCAGGACCAGGGCCTCGGCGACCTGCTCGCCGCAGGTCCAGGTCGGATTGAGTGCGGTCATCGGTTCCTGGAAGATCATGCCGATCTCGCCGCCGCGCAGCTTGCGCAGCCGTTCGCCGTCCATGCGCAGGACATCCGCGCCGTTCCAGAGGATGCGACCCGCGGGGTAGGAGGCCGGCGGCTCGCTGAGCAGGCGCATGATCGACAACGCGGTGACCGACTTGCCCGATCCGGATTCGCCGACCAGCGCCAGGGTCTCCCCGGCGGCGATCGACAGGTCGAAGCCGCGCACCGCCTCGACCGGCGGGGCGTCGCGCCGGGCGAAGGTGACGCGCAGTCCCTCGATGCGCAGCAGGTCGGTCATCGCGCGCCCTTCGGGTTGAGAGCGTCGCTCAGCGCGCTACCCACCAGGTTGAGCGACGATACCAGCAGGAACACCGCGATGCCCGGGGCGTAGATGATCCAGGGGTAGCGGATGAACGAGCGCCCCTGGTCGAGCAGCACGCCCCAACTCGCGGCGTTGATGTCGCCCAGGCCGATGAAGGCCAGCCCGCTCTCGGTGAGCACCGAGCCGGCGATGCCGAAGGTGGCGCTGATCAGCAGCGGGGTCAGGGCATTGGGCAGGATGTGCCGGAACATGATCCGCCAGCGTGGCAGGCCGAGCGATTCGGCGGCGAGCACGTAATCGCGCACCGACTGGGCGAGGAATTCGCCGCGCACCAGGCGCGCGGTGCCCGCCCAGCCGGTGAGCCCGAGCACCAGCATGATGACGAAGATGTCGCGCCCGAGGATGGCGACGATCGACAGCACCAGGATCAAGGTCGGGAAGCACATCATGATCTCGACTACGCGCTGGATGAGCAGGTCGGTCTTGCCGCCGAAATACCCGCTGATCGCCCCGAGGATGGTGCCGATGACCATGGCGATGCCGGTGGCGACCAGGCCGATGGTCAGGCTGATGCGCGCGCCGAACAGCAGGTAGGCGAGCACGTCCTTGCCGTTGGCGTCGCTGCCCAGCCAGAGACGCGCGCCGGTCACCGGATTGCGCTCCAGGGGCGCGCGCAACACGGCGCCGGCGTACGGCCGGTCGAAGCGGTGCGGCACCGGCGGAAAGACCGCGATCACCGCACGGTCCGCGGCCCGAGCTTCGGTCGCCACGGCAACCGTCTCGGTCGCCGGTCCGCGCAGCGACCAGATCGCTGACCAGCCCTTGGCGGACGGCAGCAGCGGCAGCTGGCACAGCCCCCAACCCACAGCGACGACCAGGCAGCCGAGCAGGATGCGCCGCGCCAGTGTCCAGCGCCGGCGCAGCAGCCAACCCGTGAACAGCAGCACCGGCAGAAGCAGCGCGGCGAGATTGAAGAGCAGATCGTGGTGCTTGCCGTAGCTGCTCTTGTTGAAGAGATCGCTGAGGATCGGCAGGCGCCAGCCGTCGGCGTCGCGCCAGACCAGGGCGACGTCGCCGGCCAGGAACGGCGCGTAGACCGCAGCGAACAGCATGATCGCCAGCACGGCGGCGCCGAAGCGCGCCCCGCCCTGGCGCCACACGCGGCGCAGCGCCAGTCGCAACGGCGATTGCAGGGTCATCGCGGTATCAGGCATGCCGGTTCCGGATGCGCGGGTCGACCACGCCGTAGAGCAGGTCGGCGACCAGGATGCCGACCAGCAGCAGCGACACCGAGATCACCGTCGAGGCCATCACCAGCGGCGCGTCGTTCTGCTTGGCGGCGTCGAGCAGCAGGGTGCCCAGCCCGGGCACGCTGAAGATGTTCTCGACGATCACCGAACCGCCGAACAACTCGGCGAGCAGCCCGGCGCTGAGCGTGATCATGGTGATCAGGCTGTTGGGCAGGGCGTGGCGGTAGACCACCGCATCGGCGCCGACGCCCTTGGCGCGCGCGGTGCGCACGTAGTCGGCGTCGAGCTGCTCGAGCAGGTTGCCGCGCATGTAGCGCGAGAGCACGGTGAAGCTGCCGTAGCACAGCACGATCAGGGGCAGGCACCAGTGCCAGCCCAGGGTCAGCAGGTAGCGCGGGGTCGACATCCACAGGGTGTCGGCGTCCGCGGGCATGGCGCGGTTGGGGAACCAGGGATCGCGCCCGCCGTGCGGCGTGCAGAAGTGGTAGAGGAACAGCGTGCCGACGAAGAACGAGGGCAGCGACCAGGCCAGGAACAGCGCGTTGGTGGTGACCCGGTCCTCGAGGCTGCCCTGGCGGCGAGCCGAGCGGATGCCGAGCGGGATGGCGATCGCGTAGGCGCTGAGGATCGACAGGAAGTTCAGCCAGAACGAGATCTGCCAGCGATCGGCGATGAGTTCGTAGACGTTCTGGTTGCGCGACTGCGAGACCAGGTCGCCGGTGAACAAACCGCCCATGATCTTGACGAAACCGGTGGCCACGACCAGGTCGCGCCAGGCGCGCGCGCCCGAGTGCGCGAAGTCCTCGCGGTGGCGCTCGTACCAGGCCAGGAGCTTGGCTCGCTTGGCGGCGAGTTCGGGATCGTCGGTGACGAACCCGGCCTCGCCGTTGTGGTAACTGACGCGCAGATCGCGCAGCTCGGCATTGCGCACCACGATGCCGCCGAGGCGGCGCATCCGTTCCTCTCGCTCGGCCAGCTCATCCGGCGTCTGCTCGGCCTTCTGCTCGGCGCTGAGCGATGGCGGATAATCCTCGGCCTGGACCGGGATGTAGGCGGCGTACGAAAAGGCGACGCTGGCCGGACCGTGCAGCCCGGCGAGCGCATTGTCGGCGAGCACCGCCTGCAGCGGCTCCGCGTACCAGCGACCGAGGAACCACAGATCGAGCTCGGAGCGCGCGCGCTTGGCCTCCTCCTTGCGCGTCATCCCGGCGCGGCGCTCGCCAGCGCGCAACCAGCGCACCGCGTCCGCCTTGTCGGCGAAGCCGCGGGTGTTGACCAGTGACGGCAGGTTCGCGCCGCTGCGCTCGAAGCGGGCGATGAAGCTCTCCAGGCTGGCGATGCCACGTTCGATCTTCTGCCCTTCGCCGCCCTGCGAACTTCCCTGGCTGATCTCGTCCTTCAGCGTCGGCCCCTGCATGCGCAGCACGACGAAGTTGATGATCAGGATGCCGATGAAGGTCGGCACCATCAGCAGCAGGCGACGCAGGACGTAGGCCAGCACGGCCTACTCCTTGAAGCGCCAGTACTGGGACGAGCGGCTGCGCAGGGGATGGAGCTTGTCCAAGGCCTCGGTCACCCCATCGAGCCAGCGCGGGCGTGGCGAAGGCGCACCGTGGTTCTGCCACACGAAGATGCCCTCGCTGGCCTTGAAGAAGGTGTAGGGCTGCTCCTCGTGGATGATCGCCTGGATCTCCTTGGCGATCGCCACGCGCTTGGCGGTGTCGAAGGTGGTGCGCAGGTCGTCGGCAAGCTGGTCGACACGGGGATTCTTGAACCCGCAGTGGTTCGAAGACTCCGGCTTGTCGGCTTCGCTGGAATGCCAGAGCTGGAAGTAGTCGATGTCGAAATCGGTGCGCCAAGCGCCGACCACCGCGTCGAAGTCGCGCTCCTCGTAGATGCGCAGCAGCTCCTTCCACTCGAAGGATTGGGCCTGGAGGTCGACGCCGATGGTGCGCAGCTGCTCGCGGAAGATCGCCAGGGTGCGATCCCATTCCGCGGAGTTCGCGTAGTACTTGAGCTTGAAGGACAGGGGCAGGCGCTCGCCGGCGATCTCCTTGTCGACCACGCCGTCACCGTCGCTGTCGCGCCAGCCCGCTTCCTCGAGCAGTGCGCGGGCGCGGGCGAGGTCGAAGTCGTAGGCCTTCAACTCCTTGTTGGCGTACTGGCTGCTGGGGTGCACGTCGCTGAGGATCGGTTCGCCGAGCCCGAAGAAGACCTCATCGATGACCCGCTGCTTGGGCAATGCGTGGCTCATCGCCTGGCGCACGCGCTTGTCGGCGAACAGCTGGGTGCGCATGTTCCAGCCGATGTACGAGAAGCCGATGCTCTTGACCCGCTCCCAGCCGAGGCTGCCGGCTCGGCCGGCCTTGGGATCCTTGGGGTCGAGCGCGGCGAATTGCCGCTCATTGTGGTCGAGGATCTCGCTCTTGTACTGGCCGGGGCGCAGCCCGTGCGAGTGGGCCTGACCGTTCTTGAAGGCGACGAGCTGGGGATCCGGCTGCTTCACTTCGCCGTCCCATTCGATGCGTTCGAAATGCTGACCAGCGCCCCAATAGTCGGGATTGCGCCGGAAGGAGATGGTCTTGTCCGGCTCCCAGGCCTCGAGCACGTAATTGCCCACGCCGATGGCTTGACGGGCCTGGTCGAACCAGTGCTTGTTGAACTGCGCGCCCAGCTGTTCACCGGGATAAGGCGTGCCGTCGCGGTCACTGCCGTAGACGTGGCGCGGCGTGGGCATCAGCCCCATGGTCGCGGAGAGGCTGGTGTAGACCTTGCGCTTCCAACGCACGATCAGGGTCTGGTCGTCAGGCGTCTCCCAACGGTCGATGTCCTCGTAGTAGACCTTGAGCTGGGGGCATTCGACCTGCGGATCCCTGATCATCTGCAGGGTGAAGGCGAAATCCCCCGCGGTCAGCGGCACCGGCTTGGCGAGCCAGGGCATGTCCTTGGCGAGGGTCGGCACCTGCCAGGTGATGCCTGGGCGGATGGTGAAGGTGTAGGTCTTGTAGTCGTCACTGATCACCACGGCGGTGGCGAGGACTTCGCTCCACTGTTCGGGATGCAGGGCAGGGCGATCGCAGAGGCTGTCGTTGACCAGGCCGTGGACGTCGGCGGCGGTGGCCGAGTTCTCGATCATCCAATTGAGGCCTTTCGGCGATTCCTCGAACAGGCGCAGCGTTCCCTTCACCTGGTCGGCGCGGAAATACGAGCGGTCGTAGGGGATGAGAAAGTTGACGCCGAGCTTGGGGTTGCCGTCGCGCGCGGGATCCTTGACCGGCGCCTGGGCGACCGGCTGCTGCGTCGCGCCGCCCGCGGGCACCTGGGCGACCACCCCGCGGCGCAGCGTCTCGTTCAACTGGTCGACCGACTGCTTCAACGCCCCCAGCTGAGCGGGCTCGCGCGAGCGGTCGATGATCTGCACCACCAACAGGAGCGCGACCAGCGCCAGCAACGCGACCTTGAGTTTATCCATGGGCCGCAGCCTAGAGCGGGCCGGTGGGGCGCAATTCCTCTCCTCCCGGTGCGTTGGCGGCGTTCAAGCAGCGCGGCGTGCTCGTCCCCGGAAACGACACGACGGAAGCGGGCGGTGCCCGCTTCCGTCGTGTGAGCATCGATCGTGCGCTGATGGCGACGATCGCGAGACTCAGGCTCCGCTGCTGCCTTCGGCGGCGCCGTCGGCCTCGCCCGAGATCTTGGTCACGCGCTCGACGAACGGCGATTCGATCTTGGTGACGAACTCGAGCACCTTGACGCGCTTCTCGTCGCTGATCCGGGTGCCCAGGAGATCGGTCATCTCTTCGCGCGTCAACTGGGTGGGCGTCTTGCCGCCGGACTGGTGGAGGGTGAGGAGGAGCTTGGCCGCGCACTGTTTGGGCGTCATGGGTGATCCTTTGTCGCGCGGATCATCCGGGGCGAGGCCGATGACGCCAGGGAACATCCGCACCCCCTCACAGCGGCGCAGGACGAGAGTCATAACTACAATATATAAATGATCTTACGATTTGTCAGTCCGGACCCGGCGCCAGCCCTTCGCCCCTTCAATCGACCCGCAGTGAGCGACATTCCCTCAATCTCAGCCCGCCGCCTCGGCCCCCTGCGACCCCTGGTAGCGGTAACGCGCCACGTCTTCGAGCCAGCCGACCCGGGTGCGCGCCGCGACCAGCAACTTGTCGAGATTGCCGCGGCTCGACGGCACCGGGGCGAAGTCGCTCTTGGGCGCGCCGGGCAGCACGGCGATGACGTCGCAGGCGACGTCCAGCTGCTGCAGCGCCAGCAGCATGAGGTGGTCGTTGGCCATGAGCGCGAGATGCGCTTCGTCGAGCTGGAAGTCGACGGTCACCGCTTCGGCGAAGGCGGCCTCGAGGATGCCGCCGAACTTGGTGAGCTCTCCGGCCAGGCGGGTCAGCGCGCCGTTGTGGCCTTCGCGCTTGCCGGCTTCGTCGCGCGGGATGGCCTCGCCGCGGGCCTTCTCCAGGCTCTTGTGGTAGAGGGTCACGACCTCGTCGAGCACCGGCACGATGTCGGCCGCCGCTTGGGTCGCGACCTTGCCGCGTCGGCGCAGCACGCTGTCGAGGTCGGTGGCGAGCAGCGCGGGCAGGCTGACGATCGCCGAGCCCATGTCGATGCGCACGCTGAACGACGCCGGCGGCGGTTCGCCCAGGCGCTCGCGCCAGTCGCCGACCAGCTTGACCATCTCCTTGAAGACCCGCTGGAGCTTGGGCAGGTCCTTGGCCAGGGATTGCACGCCCTGGGCCCAACGCGCGCGCGCGAGGTAGCCGTGCAGGTCGCGCCCGGCGTCGCGGATCGCCTGGGCGTGGCCGGGCAGGGTCTTGAAGTCGTAGCGCGACGAGAGCAGCAGGCGCGGGCGCAGCCGCTTGGGCTCCTCGCCGATCGGCAGCACCGCGCGCAGTTCCTGCAGGCATTTGACCATCTCGGCGCCCTGGCGGTCGAGGATCGACAGCGCCTGCTTCTCGTCGACTGCTGCGACGGTGATGATGCGTTCGAGTTCGCGCACCCGGTCGAGGAAGACCTTGCCGTCGCGCCCGGCGCCGAGTTCGGCGAAGGCCTTGCGGTAGATGCTCAGCCGCTCGTCCTCGTCGCTGTCGTCGGGCTGGCCGAATTCGTACTTGGCGATGCGCCGGTCGCGCTCGGCGACCTCCTCGAGCAGCGTGCGCCCCTCGGCCTGCAGGCGCGCGACCTCGGAACGTAGCTGCCGCACCTGCTCGTTGGCGGCGCGGCGGTCGTCGACCAGCTGCTTGACGCTGCGGTAGAGCTGCTGCTCGGCGGCGGGCAGCGCCGGGGCCTCGGTGCCGCCGGCGGCGGCGTGGATCGCGGTGAACAGCGATGCGCGGG
>JACDEC010000575.1 GCA_013816645.1 Planctomycetota bacterium | reverse complement strand
GTCCTGCCACGACGAGCGCGAGACGCTGGCCTGGCGCCGCCGCTGGAGCGCCCCGCCCGTGGCCTCGGCGCCTGGCCACGCGCTCGCCTTCCGCGACGGATGGGTCTGCGTCGCCGAGGGCCAGGGTCGACTGCGGGTCTTCGATCTCGGGGACGGCACGCAACTCGCCGACGTCGGCCTGCGCGGCGACGGGCTTCCCCACCAGGTCGTTCTGCTGGCGGGCGGTCGCGTCGCGCTGCTCGGGCCGGTCGGGGTCGACACCACCCTGATCCTGGCTGGTAGCGGCGAGGAGGTCCGCATTCCCCTGCCGGGACCGGCGCGCTGGTGCGTGCCCTTCGGCGATGGCGCGCTGGTCGCGCTGCGCGATGGCCGCTGCATCGCCTACCCTGGCCTGCGGGAAACCGATCTGCCGGCTGCGCTGGCCACGGGCGAGGCTCCAGCGGTGACCGCCAAAGGTCTGGCCTCGGGCGGGCGGTTATGGCCGTGGATCTTCTGATCGCGGTCAGGGTCGATCGACCGGCGCCGCAGCGCCTGTGCACACGCCGATGACGATGAGCGCGCGTTCAGGCGCCAGGTAGCGCCTGGCCAGCGCGGAGAGCCCGGCGGCGTCGATCGCCGCGAAGTCCTGCTCCATGCCGCGCGACCATTCGAGGCGCACGGGCTGCTCCTGGCTGCGCGCGGCGACCGCATTGAGCCAGTAACCATTCTGCTGGCGCTGCGCCGCGAGGTTCTTGACCAACGGCGGCTTGACCTGGTCGAGCAGGTCCGCGTCGACCCCTTCGTCGCGCAGCCTGGCAGCGACCGCGAGGATCAGCGCCCGCGCGGCGTCGGCATGCTCGGGGGCGACGGCTGCTTCGGCGCGCAGGTAACCGAAGCCGTCGAAGGCCTCGCTGGCGAAGCGCCCGACATGCGGACTGTAGGCCTGACCGAGTTCCTCGCGCAGGCGTTCGCGCAAGCGTTCGGACATCGCCTGGGCGAGCACGCCGAGGCGGCGGGTGACGGCGATGTCGTAATAGTCGTCGGTCGGCCAGGCGACGGAAATCACTGCCCGAGGGACCGTTCCCGGGATGTCCAGGCGATGTTCGCCCGCCGGCATCGCCGGCGCGCGCGCAAGCGCACCCGCCACCGTGGGATCGACGACCACCCGCCCCTTGCGGCGAACCGGCAGGCTGCCGGCGTAAGCGACTGCCAGCTCGCGGGTGGAGGCGAGGTCGATGTCGCCGACGATCGTCAGGGTCAGCGGCGCATCGCGCAGGTACGGGTCGAGCCAGGCGCGCACCGCGGCGAACCGCGCCGCAGCGGCCTCCTCGGCAGTTGCCGGGCGGCGCGCGGGGTCGTCGCCGACGGCTACGCTGGTGAAGCGGCGCTCGACCTGCTCCTCGAGATCGGTGGCGAGACTGGAGAGCTGATCGAGCCACGCCGACTTCGCCTGCGCTTCGGCCTCGGGCCGCCAAGCCGGATCGATGACCCAGGCGCGCAGCTGCTGGAGCAGACGCTCGAGATCCTTTGGCACGCAGCTCGCCGGGAAGATCAGCGCGTCCTCGGACCATTCGACGCCCGCCACCCGGGCGGTGGTGCCAGCCAGCACCGTGCGCAGCTCCTGGCGGGAATGCAGTCCGAGTCCTCCGCGCAGGTAGCCGAGCTGCGCGAGTTCGCGCAGGCCGGCCTGGGTCGGCTCGCCGGCGGGCAGCTCGATGCGCACCTGGGCCAGCACCTCGCCCGGCTTGTAGTCGGTGCGCAACAGGTTGATGCGCACGCAGTTGGCGCACTCGAGCTGGACGATGTCGAAGGTGGCGGCGCGCTCGGCGACGACCTTCCCGGCCACCGGGCGCTCGCCATAGGCCCAGATCAGGTCGGCGACGGGATCGGGAGCCGCGACCGCGGTCGCCCCGCTGAGCGCGAAGGCGGCGCGCAAGCGGGCATCGGCGTCGGCAGGACGAGGTTCGCGTCCGCTGATCAGCAGGGCGCGGTGACCGCTGCCGCTGGCCGCGGCGAAGGCGGTGCGCAGGTCGTCCGCGGTGATAGCGCTGAGCAACGGCGCGAGCAGAGCGCGCGCCTGTTCCGGGGAGAGGAACACCTGGTCCTCGTGCACCGAGTCGTAGAGCTCCGCCGCGAGCGCGGCGTTGGTCCGCGTGTCCTGCTGATCGACCGCCCGTTCCAGGCCGCTGAGCGCATTGGCGCGCGCGACGGCCAGCTCGGCCTCGGTCGGACCGTGCTCGACGAACCGGCGCAGCGCCAGTTCGACCACCGCCACCGCGGCTTCGCCACGGCCGGGGCGCACGTCACCGCCAACGCTGGCGTAGACCAGGTCGAGCCAGCGTCCGATGTCGGCGTCCCCGCTGATCAGCGGACCCTCGGGGTCGCCTTCAGCGATCTCGGACAGCCGTCGCGACAGCACCTGGGCCGCCATCGATTCGATCAGCCGCTGGCGACGCCACCGTGGGGAATCGTGCGGATTGGGTTCGGCGCGCACCCGCACCAGGGTCAGCGCGGTCGACGGCGACTCCTGATCGTGGTGCCAGAGCACGTCGAGCTCCGCGGGTGCGAGGGTGCCCATGCCGGGATCGACCGCGGTGGCGCGCGAACGTAGCGGACCGAGGCGGCTCTCGACCGCCTGCGCCATGACGTCGAGGTCGATCGCGCCGACCACCGCGAGGATCATGCGTTCGGGGCGGTACCAGGCGTCGTAGTAGGCGCGGATCAACTCGGGCGACGCAGCG
>JACDEC010000102.1 GCA_013816645.1 Planctomycetota bacterium | reverse complement strand
GCGCGAGGCTGCAGTGGCGACCGGCGACGGTGAGCGCGCGGCGCGCGAACTGGCGGCCAGCGAGGCGCGCTATCGTGCGCTCGCCGAGCACAGCGCGGTGGGCATCTGGCACATCGACGCCGAGGGCAAGACGGTCTACGCCAGTCCGGCGATGCGCGAACTGCTCGAGGTCGACGGCGAGGTCATCGACGGGACGTTCCACCGCTTCTTCTCGTCGCAGAGCCTCGAGACCATGGCCGCCGAGCACGCCAAGCGCTCGGGCGGGGATGCGTCGCGCTACGAAGTCGAATTGGTCTCGGCGCGGGGCACTCGGCGCAACATCCTGGTGTGCGGCGCGCCGCTGCTGGCTGAGGACGGACGGCTCGAAGGGATGATCGGCAGCTTCATCGATCTCAGCGACCGCAAGCGCCTCGAGGAGCAGTTGCGGCAGTCGCAGAAGATGGAAGCCATCGGCCAGCTCGCGGGCGGCGTGGCCCATGACTTCAACAACCTGATCACCGTCATCTCCGGGTACGGCGACACCCACCTGCAGACGCTCGCCAGCACCGATCCGCGCCGCAAGGGCGTCGAGCAGATGCTCAAGGCGGCGCGCCGGGCGGCGGCGCTGACCCAGCAACTGCTCGCGTTCAGCCGGCAGCAGGTGCTGACGCCGCGCGCCACCGACCTCAACACCATCGTCGAGGGCCTGGGCGGGATGCTCAAGCGCCTGATCGGCGAGCATATCGAGCTGGTGATCGAGCCGCACCCCGCGCTCGGGCGGATCCTCGCCGATCCCAACCAGATCGAACAGGTCATCCTCAACCTCGCGCTCAACGCGCGCGACGCCATGCCGTCGGGCGGACGGCTGCTCATCGAGACCGAGAACGTCGAGCTCGACGAGATCTACACCCGGCTGCAGCCAGCGGTGCGCCCCGGTTCCTGCGTCATGCTCTCGATCACCGATTCCGGCGTCGGCATGGATGCGGAGACCCAGGGTCGCATCTTCGAACCGTTCTTCACCACCAAGGACGTCGGCAAGGGCACGGGTCTCGGCCTCGCCACCGTCTACGGCATCGTCAAGCAGAGCGGCGGCAACATCTGGTTCACCTCGGCTCCGGGCCAGGGGACGGTCTTCAAGGTCTACTTCCCGCGCGTCGAGATCAGCGACGAATCCACCGGAACCGCCGCCGAGGAGCCGACGGCGACGCGATTGGGCAACGCCTCGGAGACCATCCTGCTCGTCGAGGACGAGGTCGATGTGCGCGAACTGATCGCCGAGATGCTCGGCAACGAGGGTTACCAAGTGCTCGTGTCGGGCAACGGCCGCGAAGCGTTGGCCCTGCTCGGGGGCAATCCCCAGCGCATCGATCTCGTGCTCACTGACGTGGTGATGCCGCTGATGAACGGCCCGGAACTGTCCGAGAAGCTGCAGGACATCCGCCCCGGCATGCGCGTGCTCTTCATGTCGGGGTACATGGACAAGGTGATGGTGAAGCACGGGGTCGGCGATCCCGACTTCCTGTTCCTCGAGAAGCCGTTCACCAGCGCGGTGCTGCTGCGCAAGGTCCGCGAGGCCTTGGACGCGCGCTCGAAGCAGTAGGCGACCGCGGGTCGACCGGCTATCGCCGCGAACCGTACATCCGCGACAGCACCTGATCCCCGAGGTCGCCGAGCGAAGCGCGGAATGCCCGGCCCTTGCTGACCTCGACCAGCCGGTTGACGAAGCGTTCGAGGTACGGGTCGGTCGCCACCATGAACACCGTCAGATCCAGGCGCAGGCGCGGGTAGCGCGCGCCCTGCTTGAGCGTCGCGGTGACGATCTCGGGATCGAGCCCGGGCGACGAGTTGATCATCAGCCCGCCGCTGCGCCCTGGTTTGGGTGGGCAGAACAGCGCGGTCGGCTTGCCGTCGGTGATCATCACCACGCGCTTGTTGGCCTGGTGCTTGCGCACCAGGATCTCGGCGGCGCGGCGCAGGGCTTCGCAGGTGTTGGTGTGGAACGGGCCGTTGGTCACGTAGGGCAGTTCCGCGACCGAGACTTCGCGCACGTCGTCGCCGAAGAGCAGGACGTGGAAGGCGTCGCGGGGATAGCGGCGCTGCTGCAGTTCGGCCAGGGCCAGGGCGACGCGCTTGGCGGGGGTGATGCGGTCCTCGCCGTAGAGCGTCATGCTGTGGCTGATGTCGAGCAGCAGCACAGTCGCCGCCGAGGTCGTCGCTTCGCGCTCGGCGACGTGCAGATCGCCCTCCTCGAGTTCGCCGTGGCCCGAGCGCAGCGAGGAGATCAGGCTGTCGCGGTAGGCGATGTCGCCGCTCTCGTCGCCCGGGCTCCACGGGCGCAGCACGCCGGTGGGCTCGCCGTGACTGCCGGCCCTGCGCGTGGCATGGTCGCCTTTGCCGCCGCTGCGCAGCTTGCCGAAGACGCTCTCCAGGGCCATGCCGCGCAGGCTGCGCTCGCCCTTGCGGGTCAACGCCGGCCGGCCGTCGCGATCGGCGATCAGGCCCTTCTCGCGCAGCTGCTCCTCGAAGTCCTCGCGGCTGAAGCCGACCTGCTGGCGGAAGCGCTCGCTGGCCTTGTCGAGCCAGGCGAAGGCCTCCTCGACATCGCCGCTGGCGGCGAGCATCAGCTCGCGGAACAGCTCGTCCATGCGACCTTCGCGCGACATGCGGTTGGCGAGTTCGCGCCAATCGAGGTGCTGGTACTCGTACTTCATGGGACGGGGGGCGGGGGTTGGGGGGTGGGGGTCGGAGGAGCCACGGCGTAGGCGGCGTTCAGCGGGTCGTCGGCGCGCGGGGTCCACGGGCGGCCGGCGGCGATCGCGGCGATCTGTTCGACGTGGTGGGCGTTGTGCTGGTGGATGAAGCGCACCAGCCCGGCGAAGGTGCGGGTGCCTTTGACGCTGTGGGTGCCGGTGCGGCCGTGCAGCTCGGGGGGGCAGAGCGTGGCGAGTTCGATCACCGCCGCGCGCGTCGCCACGAACAGCGCCTCGGCGGCGCGCAGGTCGCGCTGATCGGAGAACAGCCGGTCGTTCCAGCGGTTCTCGTCGAAGGCCAGCAGCAGCGGCTGCTCCTCGGCGAGCACCCGGCGCAGGCGGTCGAGCAGCACGCCTTCGCAATCGACGGTGTGGAGCAGGAACTGGCGCAGCGTCCACTTGCCCGGCGCGTAGCGGCGCGCCTGCATCGCGGGATCGGCGCCGAAATAGGGCAGGGTCTGGTCGCGGGTGCGTGCCAGCGCGGCGAGATCGTCGTTCATGAGGCGCGTCTCCATCCGGGCCAGCCGCTTGCCGAACGCACCACGCCGCCCGCGAAGACCTCGGTGCGCACCTTGTCGGCCGGGGGCATCATGAGCGCTTGCGCTTCTTGCCGTCGTCGCGGGTCATCATGTGGGCGAGCAGGTCGCTGTAGACCAGGCCGCGGCCGCTCTCGTCGCGCGCCAGGACGCCGCCGTGGAACAGGCCTTCGAGGACAAACTCCTGCCACAGCGCGCGTTCGACGGCGGGCGGCTTGCACAGCGAGTCGGTGATCTCGGCCAGTCCCGGGACCTTGGCCAGCGCGGCTTCGTGCTCGGCGGTCGGGCTGCGATCGGACAGCGCGATGCGGTTGCCGTTGGCGAACCAGGTGAGCACGCCCTTCCACGGACCGCGTTCGCGTTCGTCGTCGCGATCGGTGATCACCGGCGGCATACGCTCCGCCCACAGCGCCTTCACCGCCTGGCCGAGCACGTGCCAGCCGACCTTGAGCGGCCCTTCCTGCTCGCCCTCGTAGGCGAGCTCGATCTTGCCGGTCATCGCCGCGAGGGTCGCGGCGAGATCGACCAGCCGCGCCATCGGGCGCCGCTCGCCGAGCAGCAGGCCGCGTTGCAGGACGTTGGCGTGCAGCGATTCGAGGGCGCTGATGGTCAGGCGCGCCGAGACGCCGCTCTTGCTGTCGACGTACTCGCTGGCGCGCGCCGCGCGGGCGGCCTCCTCGATCAGGTCGTGGAACAGGTCGGGGACCATCGGTTCGCAGGTCGCATCCTGCGCCAGGTGCGCCTCCTGGGCCATGATCGTCACGCCTTCCCCGCGGGTGCGCGGGTAGTGGGTCATGACCTGGGCGCCGATGCGGTCCTTGAGCGGAGTGATGATCTGCCCGCGCGAGGTGTAGTCCTCGGGATTGGCGGTGAACACCAGCATCAGGTCGAGCGGCAGGCGCAGCGGGATCCCGCGGACCTGGACGTCCTGCTCCTCGAGGATGTTGAACAGCGCGACCTGGATGCGCGGCACCAGGTCGGGCAACTCGTTGATGCAGAAGATGCCGCGGTTGGTGCGCGGCACGATGCCGAAGGTCACCGCGCGCAGGTCGCCGAGGTCGTAGCCTTCGCGCTGCGCGCGGATCGGGTCGACGTCGCCGATCAGGTCGGCCACCGACACGTCCGGCGTGGCGAGCTTCTCGCCGTAGCGTTCTTCGCGCGACAGCCAGACCACCTTGGCGGCGTCGCCATCGCGAGCGACGATGTCCTCGGCGAGCGCGCCGACGGGCTGCAGGGGGTGCGAACGCAGGGGATCACCGGCCAGCGCCGGCACCGCCGGGTCGAGGAACGCGGCCAGCGCCCGCGCCAAGCGGGTCTTGGCTTGGCCGCGTAGGCCGAGCAGCAGCAGGTCGTGGCCGGCGAGGATCGCGTTGACCACCTGGGGGATGACGGTGTCGCCGTAGCCGATCAGGCCGGGGAACAGCTGCTCACCCGAGCGGCCTTCGCCCAGCGCGCGGACCAGGTTGCGACGCAGTTCGGCCTTCACCGACAGCGGCTGATGCTGACCCGAGGCGCGCAAGGCGCCGAGAGTTGCTGGACGGGGAGCGGGAACGGTGGTCATGGACCGATGATCGTAGACCCCCGGTGGTGGCGGACAACGCTGCGCGGGGTGAAGGCGGCACGTCCGCGACCAGACGGGGCCCGACTCAGGGCCCGCGTGGTCTTGCGGTGCCGGTGGCTGCGGGCGACAGGGCGTAAAGCGACCGCACTAGGCTGCGCAAGTCGGCCGCCGGAAGCTTGGCCAATGAGGGAGCGGGCCACGTCAACTTGCCATTGGCCAGGCGAGCGAGTTCCGCGGACGACATCTGCCCAAGGTCGATCGGCACGCGCGTCGCCTTGGCGTCGCGCCGGCCCCCACGCACGAACAGCGCGTACCACACCGACTTGTGGCTGCGGTGCTTGGCGCTCAGCGTTCGGTAGATCGCCTGGTGGCGCGGGCTCAGGCGGATGAGCACGGCGGCATCGCCGGGTCGCCGGCGGTCCTGCCAGTTGGTGACCAGGAAGACGCTGCCGTCGCGTTCGACGAAGCAGTCGCGGATCGGGATGTCGCTCACGAGGCCTCCTCGTGCGGCGTTCTCCACGCCGTCACGATGGGAGGTACACCGCGATCCCCGCCCGCGCCTTGGGGGATTTTCCGACGGCTACTTGCGATGCTTGAGCTGGGCGAGATGGCGTTCGACGGCATCGATGACCAGATCCTGGATCTGGATGCGGGCGAAGCGCTTGTCGTTGGCGGGGACGAGGTGCCAGGGCGCGCAGCGCTGGTGGGTGCGCGCGAACATCTCGTCGATCGCTTCCTGGTAATCCGGCCAGCGCTTGCGGTTGCGGTAGTCCTCCTCGTTCATCTTCCAGGCCTTGAGCGGGTTCTTCTCGCGCGCCTCGAAGCGCTGCTTCTGCTCGTCCTTGGAGATGTGCAGGAAGCATTTGATGATCAGGTGGCCGTCCGACACCAATTGCGCTTCGAACTGGTTGATCTCGTCGTAGGCGCGACGCCATTCGTGGGTCTTGGCGAAGCCCTCGACGCGTTCGACCAGCACCCGGCCGTACCAGCTGCGGTCGAAGACCACGAGTTCGCCGCGCTGCGGCATCCGGCGCCAGAAGCGCCAGAGGTAGTGGTGATCGAGTTCGAGTTCGGTGGGCTTGGAGATGGAATGGACCCGGTAGTAGCGCGGATCGACGTTCTTGAGCAGGCGGCGGATGGTGCCGCCCTTGCCCGCGGCGTCCCATCCTTCGACGGCGATGATCACGGGAAGCCGGTGCTTGTTGATCTGATGCTGCATGCGCACCAGGCGCACCTGGTTGTCCTTGGCGCGCTTCTCGTAGGCCTGCTTGGTGAGCGTGCGCGAGAGGTCGGCGTCCTTGAGGCGAAGCATGGGCGGCAACCTAGGGGAGGACCGCGTTCCGGCAATGCGTCCTCTGGCAGGTCCGTGCAAACGTTGCACGGACCTGGTTCAGCAGCAGCGGGGACGCTTGGCGCGGCGATCGAAATAGTCGCGGTAGAAGTCGCGTCGACTGAGCAGGGCGTGCTGGTGGCCGCGGTGCTGCGCGAGGTAGCGTTCGTAGGCGTCGTCGCCCGACCAGCAGCGCAGGCCCGCCCACAGGACACGCAGGGCGCGCAAGGCGAGGGCGAGCCTCATGGAGCCATCCCGGCAGGCGCAGCGTCGGACAGCGGACGGCGTCCGCGCAGGACCAGCCAGCACTCGCGCGCGCTGGAGACGAGGATGGCGACGATGATCCCCATGAACACCACGCACAGCCCGGCATTGAGCCGGTTGTTGAAGGCGATCCGCTCGGCCTTCCCCTCGTCTGCCATACGTTCCTTGGCGGCGACCGGATCGCTCGGCAGCGGCGTCGCGCGCAATCGGGCGAGCACCTCGTCCTGCTGACGGGCCTTGGCGATGAAACCGAGCCCGGGTTCGCTCGACGAGAGCTTGTGATATCCCGCGGTCTCGGTGACCACGACCAGCCACAGCAGCGGCGCGATGGTGATCCAGGCCATGCGGGCCTTGCCCATCTTGACGATGATGGTCGTGCCGACGCACAGCGCGATCGCCGCCAGCACCTGGTTGGCGATGCCGAAGAGCGGCCAGAGCGTGTAGATGCCACCGAGCGGATCGCGGATGCCGGCGATCAGGAAGTAGCCCCATCCCGCGACCACCACGGCGCTGGCGATCCACACCGCGGGCTGCCACGACACGCGCTTGAACGGTTTCCAGACGTGGCCGACCAGGTCCTGGAAGATGAAGCGGCCGACGCGCGTGCCGGCGTCGATGGTGGTGAGGATGAACAACGCCTCGAACATGATCGCGAAGTGGTACCAGAAGGCCATCAGGCGCTCGCCGGTCACCGCCGAGAAGATCTTGGCCATGCCCACGGCCAGGCACGGCGCGCCGCCGGGCTTGGAGAGGATCGAGGGCTCTTCGATGCTGACGGCCAGCGCGCGCAGTTCCTCGGCGCTGACGCTGAATCCCCACGAGGTGATGGTGGCCGCGGCGCCGGCGACGTCCTTGCCGATCAGCGAATCCGGGCTGTTCATCGCGAAGTACACGCCGGGCGTGAGCACGCAGGCCGCGATCATCGCCATCACCGCGACGAAGCTCTCCATGCACATCGCGCCGTAGCCGATCGCGCGCGCGTCGCTCTCCTTGGAGATCAGCTTGGGCGTGGTGCCGCTGGCGACCAGGGCGTGGAAACCCGAGATCACCCCGCAGGCGATGGTGATGAAGGCGAACGGGAAGAGCCCGCCGGCGAACACCGGTCCCTTGCCATCGGCGAAGCGCCCGCCCTCGGCGAACTGCGGATTGACCGCTGGCATCGCCAGGTCGGGCAGCACCAGGAAGATGCCCAGCGCGAGCATCGCCACGGTGCCGATCTTCACGAACGAGGACAGGTAGTCGCGCGGCGCCAGCAGCAACCACACCGGCAGCACCGAGGCGACGAAGCCGTAGCCGATGAGGGTCAGCGCGACCCACACCTTGGCCTGGGTCACCTGCTCCTTGGTGGTGAAGGTGAACAGGTCCCTGATCCAGTCGGTCTGGGCCGCCCATTGGCCGGCCCACAGCGAGAGCCCGAGCAGGACCAGGCCGATGAGGCTGGCCTCGATGACCTTGCCCGGCCGCAGCCAGCGCATCCACACGCCCATCAGCAGGGCGATCGGGATGGTCAGGGCCAGCGAGACGCAGCCCCACGGGCTTTCGGCGAGCGCATTGACCACCACCATCGCCAGCACCGCGATGAGGATCATGATGATCGCGAACACCCCGAACATCGACAGCCAGCCCGCGACCGTGCCGACCTCATCGCGCGCCATCTGGCCCAGCGACTTGCCGTCGCGGCGCATGCTGGCGCAGAGGATGACGAAGTCCTGGACCGCGCCGGCCACGACCACGCCGATGATGATCCACAGGGTTCCCGGCAGCCAGCCGAACTGGGCGGCGAGGATCGGGCCGACCAGCGGCCCAGCGCCGGCGATGGCAGCGAAATGATGGCCGAAGACCACCCACTTGCCGGTGGGGACGTAGTCGTGCCCGTCGTTGAGCCGCACCGCCGGCGTCGCCCGCCGGTCGTCGAGCGCGAACAGACGGTTGGCGATGAAGCGGGAGTAGAAGCGGTAGCCGACGGCGTAGGTGCACAGCGCCGCGGTCAGCAGCCAGGCCGCGTTGATGCTCTCGCCGCGGGTCAGCGCCATGACCGCGAAGGCCCCGGCGCCCAGGGCCGCGACCAGGCCCCAGCCGATCCACGGCAGCGCCCGGCGCATCAGCGGTCCTTGGCCACGCCCTCGCGCATCAGCGCGAGGAAGCGTTCGAGGTCCTGGAGCATCGCCGCGACGCCGCGGTCCTCGCCGCAGCGGCCGGCGAAGTCGCGCGCCGCTTCGAGCGCGCCGGCGGCGATCTTGAACTGGCCGCGCACGGCCTGGGCGCGGCAGGCG
>JACDEC010000574.1 GCA_013816645.1 Planctomycetota bacterium | reverse complement strand
TCCCGATCATGTCCTGGTCCGCGATGCGGCGCGGGATGCGCTGCCCCGCACCGTGTTCACCGCCTTCTACGAGGACATGCCCTATGGCGCGCGATCCGACGCCGCGGGAGCGACCAGCGGGCTGGGCAGGAACCTCGTCGCCGTCGGCGCGCAGCTCGCCGCGAAATGCGCGGCGATCGACTGCTACGCCAGCCAGGTCCCCGATCTCTTCGGCGCCGCGCGATCGGTGCAGACGACGGTAGCCGAATGGGCCGGGTCCGAGCAGGTGGAACGCCTGTGGACGCCATCCGCGGTTGCGCGCAGTCGCTGGCTGGATCGGCTCGCATGATCGCCAGCCGGATCCTGGCCATGCTCGGGGTCGTACTTTTCGGGCTGCCAGTTGGCGCGGCGGTCGATCCCCAGGCGCCGACCTTGAGCGGCATCGAGGCGCTACACGTGCTGTCGGCGCAATGGCTGGTCGCGGTCGTCGACCTGCGGCCGGACGTGATCCGGGCGATGGATGCGCGCACCGACGGGTCGTTTACGCGATTGCGCGAGCGCTGGCGCGAATCCCGCGCTAGCGGCAAGCCCGACTGGAACTGCCATCGCACGCTCGCGGAGATGCGGCAGCGTTGGTACGGCACCGCCCGCATCGACGCGGGCGAGGCCGCACTCGATCGACCGGAACGCTGGTCGCTGGTGGCGATGGATGGATCGAAAGCAATTCCGTGGCGGCTCACCAGGGCGGCGGTCGGGGTCGATGGTGGCGACGTCGCGGCGGGTGATGGCGATGTCCGCTACGCCACCTACGTCTACCTGGGCATGCCCGAGCCATGCGTCGAGGGCGGCGATTACGCGCTGTGCCTGGACGATCGCGAAGTCGCGCGATTCCGCTTCTCCGCCGATCGCACGATCTCGCGGGCGATCAAGGTCAACCAGGTCGGATACCGCCCCGCTGATCCGATGAAGATCGCCTACGTCGGTGGATGGCTGCAGGATCTCGGCCCGCTGCCGATCGCCGATGGGTCGCGTTTCGAGCTGGTCGACGCGGCCAGCGGCGAAGCGGTGCTCGCAGGACCGCTGGTGCTGCGCGACCGCATCTCGCTGGTTCCTGCCAAGCCGGGAGAAGCCGCCGACCCCGGCAAGCCGTCGCTGACCGGAGAGGACGTATACACCTGCGATTTCACCGCCTGCTCGCGTCCTGGCGACTATTTCCTGCGCATCGCCGGCATCGGCCGGTCCTGGAGCTTCCGCATCGCCGACGATGTCTACGGCGAGGCGTTCTACGTGGCGATGCGCGGGCTGTTCCACCAGCGGGCTTCCTTCGCGCTCGATGCCAAGCACACCGCTTGGGTCCGGCCACGCTTCCACGCCGCGCCCATCCACGAGTGCGCGCACATCGTGTTTCCCCCGGGCGACCCGCATGTCCCCAAGGACTACCTCCGCTTCGACGTGATCGGCGCGACGCTCGACGACTCCAAGAGCACCCTGGACGTGGTCGGCGGCTGGTACGATGCCGCGGATTGGGATCGCAACGAACGGCACTACACCGTGATCGACGACCTGCTCGCCCTGTTCGAAACGCGTCCGGACGCTTTCGTGGACGGGCAACTCGACCTGCCGGAGTCGGGCAACGGCATCCCCGACCTGCTCGATGAGGTGGAATTCGGGCTGCGGGTCTGGCTGCGCAGCCAGGACGATCAAGGCGCCGTCTCCGGCATGGTCGAGGCCCACACCCACCCGGCGATCGATGCGCCGGTTCGTTACGCATTCTCTCGACGCACGCGCTATCCGACGCTGCTGTTCGCCGCTTCGGCGGCGCACTACGCCCGGCTGGTGCGGCCGTTCTCGCGGGACCTCGCCGACATCTACGGGCGAGCGGCGCGCCGGGCCCTGATCTTCGGCGCCGACCCCGCCAGGAATCTCGGGACGATCCGCATCCCCGCCCGCCGCGATCGCGGCCTCGGCGAAGCCTACGAATACGCCTGGACCGAGAGCGACCGTCCCCTGGTGCCGTTCCTGATCGCGGCGCGGACGCAGGCGTTCCTGAACGAGGGGGATGAAGAGGATCTGAGCGGACTGCCTGGTTTGATCCCGCTGCTCCCCGATCCGGGCGTGCATCCGTTCGCGGTGACGGACGCCTCGCCCTGGATCGGCGTCTCGCTCCTGCGCGATGTCGGACCACGCCTCGCGCCCAAGCAACTGGTCACGCTCCGGGAGCATTACCGCAACCGGGCCTTCGACCTCACCGCGCTCACCGAGGGCATGCCCTACCGCATGACCTGGCCCCGCCACCAGGACTACTGGATGTCCTGGGGAGCTTCGGTGGTCACCAACCACAATCGCTTCCTCTTCGCCGCCGACGCGATCAAAGCCGATCCCGCGCGCCTGCGCGCGGTGCTGGCCAACGCCGCGGCGATGTTCGGCGCCAACCCTCTGGGCATGAGCTGGACGACGGGGATCGGGGAATGCTACCCCGTCGTCCTCCAGCACGACTGGAGCACTCAAGACGGGATCGCTGATCCCATGCCCGGCATCACCATCTACGGGATCAACGAGGGCGCCTACCAGCAGCTGCGCAACCAGGTCTGGTCGGCTGCGGATGAGGCGGGCGCGCCGATCGGCTTCGCTCCGACCCAGCCACGCCCGTTGTGGCGGCGCTGGTCGCCGCATCCCTCGCACAATACGCCGCAATGCGAGTTCACCGTCCACGAGACGATGAGCTCGACGATCCTCACCTGCGGGA
>JACDEC010000101.1 GCA_013816645.1 Planctomycetota bacterium | reverse complement strand
TGGAGGAGGCCTTGGTCGCGTGACCGTTGACCGAGGCCGCCGCCGGCGCGCCGCCGCCGCCGCCGCCGAGACCGAGGTGCCGGGCGCGGCCGAGTACGAAATCCCGTCGCGGGATGCGAGTTCGTGGATCACCTTCCTGGCCCTCGCCCTGGTCGTGGTCGGTCTCGGGCTGTGGTTGATGCTGCGCAGCGGCGCCGACGTCGAGCCGACGCTGACACGGTCGCCGCCCCCTGTGGACGAGCATCGAGCCGGCGCCGACGTCGAGCCGGTGCCGTCGAGCCCCCGCGATGCTTCACTTCCCGCCGCTCCCGCCGCCGACGGCGCTGCCGACACGGTCTTCCTGCGTGGCATCAACCTCGGCGGACCGGCCGTGATCATCCGCGGCGAACGGTGGATGGCGCAGAACGAAGCTGCCGCCGCCGGGTTGCGTCTCGACGAGAGCGCCGCGGCCAGCCAGGGCCGGTCGATCGCCGGTCGTGAACTCGACGCCGACACCCGGATCATGCTGGTGTCCGGTCTGACCAGCACCTCGGGCATCATCGAGGTCGAGCAGTCGCTGACGCCCGCGCGCTACGCGGTGTCGTTGTGGGTGAGCGGCAGTTCCGATGCCAGCACCCTCAGCGTGCTCGTCGACGGCGTCCGCCGCCCCGCTGGTCGCGCGGCGCGGCGCGGCGAGAACTGGATGCGAGTCGGTCCCTACGTCATCGATGCCGGTTCCAAGCTGCGGCTCGGCGTGAGCGGCGGGGACGACCTGCGCCTGGCCGGCATCGAGTTCGCGACCGTCGCCGGGAGCAAGGCGAGCCTGCCGACCGCGCCGCGCGTCGAGCTCAACACCGCGATCATTCGCCGGATCCCCGCCGGCGCGCCGTCCTACCTGTCGGCTCGGCTGCTCGGCGAGCAGCCAGCCGCCCCCGTCACCATCGAGTTCCTGGTCGACGGCCACGTCGTCGGCAGCACCAGCACGCGCGCCGAGACTCCGATCGCCGTGGCGGTGTCCGGCACGTCGACCTTCCTGCTCGGCATCGACCTCAACGGGACGGGCGTGACCATCGACGGCAATCGCTGGCGTTCCGAGCAGGACGCGCTGGGCCGCGGATTCTCCGTGGTCACCCCGACGCCCGGCCGCGACGCCAAGGCCTTGACCGTCGAACCGGCCTGCGACTCCGACACCGAATCGATGCTCAACACCTCCATCTACTGCTGGACCGGCGACCTGAGCTTCAGCCAAGGGCTGCCCAACGGCGATTACGCCGTGTACCTATGGCTGATGGAGAACGCCAATGACGACCACCGCGCCTTCGATGTGCGCATCGAAGGCGCCATCGCCGAACGCGGCGCCGGCTCCTTGGCGCAGGCGGCATGGAAGCGCTGCGGACCCTACACCACGACCGTGGCCGACGGACTGCTCGAGGTCGCCCTGGTCCCGGTGCGCAAGGAACCGATGCTCGCGGGGATCGAGATCCACCAGCTCCAGCGCTCGGTCACCACCGTGGCGGCGGAAGCGGGTCCCGAACGTCCCGACCACGCACTGTGGCCGTACGGGGTCCCGTGGACGCCGACCGCCACCGGCAACGTTGAGATCACCGCCCGCGCGATCGAGAACGGCAAGACGAGCTCCCCGAGCGCCGGGCTGCGCATCGAGGTCGTCGCCAAGTAGCCGTCGAGCAGCGCGGCTGCTCAGCCAGACGACAGCAAGCGCTGCACCGTCCACGACGCGCCGATCGCCGCCACCAGCACGCTCGCCGGGACGATGACGCGGGCGCGGTACCAGTCGCGACCCCAGAACCACGCGGTGCACAGGACGAACGCGGCGACGACCAGCAGCTGCCCGATCTCGACGCCGAGATTGAAGCCGATCACGGCGCAGGCGAAGCCGCCATCCGGCCAACCGAGCCCACGCAGGGCTCCGGCGAAGCCGAGGCCGTGCACCAGGCCGAAGGCGAAGATCACCAGCCAGCGCCAGCGGCTCGGACGATCGCGCGCAAGGTTCTCGACCGCGACGACGACGATCGAGGCCGCGATCAACGCTTCGACCAACCAGGGGTGCCCATCGAGCCATTGCTGGCCGGGGAGTCGGCCGGCCAACGCCCCGGCGAGAGTGAGGCTGTGGGCGACGGTGAAGGCGGTGACGTGCACCAGCAGCGTGCGCAGACGTCGGGCGGCCAGGGCGAGGCCGACGACGAAGAGGATGTGGTCGAACCCGAACGGGACGATGTGGGTCACTCCGATCGCCGCGAAGCGCGCCAGCATCCGCCACATCGGTTCATGGGGTGTCGGCCCATGCGTGCCTGATGGGTCCGAGAACGGCTCGAGCGGCAGGGTCGCCTGCGACTGGACCATGTCCTGGGACGCGCCCGACGGCGCGTGCACACGCAGTTGGAGCAGGCTCATCACCGCCTGGTCGGCGAACAGGCGCGAGTGCAGCCGCGGCGATCCGCTCACGCCGCTCCAGGTCAGGGCGAACGCCAGGCGATCGGGCAGCCCGGCTCCCACAGGCTGGACCGCGTCGAGGTCGTCGAGCCAGGCGAATCCTTCGGGCGGTCGCGGGTCGCCAGGGCTGGACAGCGCGAGGTGGGCGACGAGATAGGCGCGCACCGCCGGAAGCGCCGCACGCAGTTCGCCGTGGGTGCGCCAGGCGCCGTCATGGCCGATGGCCAGGGCGAGGTCGCGCGGGGTGATGCGCAGAGTCAACGCCGCGGTGCCGTCGAGCAGCGTGAGGTCGCCGTCGCAGATCACCGTGACGTGCGCGGCCGCGCTCGGCAGCAGCAGCGCGCACAGGATCAGCAGGCGCAGCATGGCCGCATGCTGGGCCGGCGGTCGCTGGGGCAACTGACCGGGCGGCGATCAGGCCCGGAGCACGGGAATGGTCAGCGGCCCCATCGGCAGGACCGCGACCGGCAGCCGATCGAGCGCGCGCCGGCAGCGCTCCGTCTCGAGCGTCGCTGCGATGTCACGGGTGTGGGCGGTGCGGGTCAACCGCTGATCGCCGGACGGCAGTTCCGAGTACAGCACGATCCGCGCTCCTGCGCCGCATTGCAGCAGCGTCTGCACCTGCCACTGGTCGTGCGGGGTGCGCTCGCTGGCCAGGATCGCCGCCAGCAGCTGATCCGAGGGGCGGGGGTCGGCGAGCAGCCGCCGGAACTCGCCTTCGTCGGGTAGGCCGTTGTTGCAGCGGCTGACCGCGATGATGGTGCCGCCCGGCTCGACGATGCGTGCCGCCGCCGAGATGCCCTTGACCGCCTGGTAGAAATTCTGGTCGAGCGGGTACCCGGAATTGGTGGTGACCACCACCGGATAGCGGCGCGACACCGGAATCATCGCTTCGTGCAGGGCGGCGGCGCAGCCGGCGTCGTGGGCGGCGATGGTCTCACCGGCGTAGACCGCGGTGATCTCTTTGCGCAGGTTGAGCGTCACATTGACGATGAAATCCGGCGGGCAGAGCGCGGTCATCTCGCGGGTCAGCGCCTGCAGCGGATTGCCCGCCGGATCGCCCCAGGTGGTGCGGGGATGGGCGATCAGCGCGGCGCGGTGGAAGTGCTGCACGGTGGCCAAGCCGGCGATCGCCGGGACCACGCCTTTCGATCCGCCCGAGAAACCGGCGAAGAAATGCGGCTCGATGAAGCCGGTGGCGATGCGCAGGTCGGCCTCGACCCACGCGCGGTTCAGCCAGCATTCGCCGCCGCAGCGCGAGCGGCCGAGCAGCACCAGCTCGTCCTGGCGCTGGCAGTCGTGGTTGACGATCCGGAAACGGCCGGCCGCCGCGCCGAGCATGCGCGCGAGTTCCTCGCCGGTCGAGCCGCGATGGGTGCCGGTGCCGATGATGATGGTGATCGCCGCGTCGTTCACCCCGAGCTGTTCGACGATCCACGGCACCAGCAGATGGTCGGGCACCGGACGGGTGTGGTCGGCGATGGCGATCGCCACCCGTTTGGGCGCCTTGGCCCGCGCCAGCTCGGCCAACGGCCTGGCGCCTAACGGTCGCGCGACCGCCGCCGCGAAGGCCGCGCGCGGATCCGGATGCGCCGGCGGATCCTTGGGCAGCAGCACCGTGGCGTCGAAGCGCGCGTCGTCGAGCTCGAGCGGAAGTCCGGTGGTACCGTAAGCCAGATTTAGGCGCATGGACGGGGGTCGGGGGTCGGGGGTTGGGGGTCGGTTCGTGACGATTGGAGGTTGTCGCCGCTTCCATCGGGACAAGGCCGCGTCCGGACGCGTGTGCCACGTGAGCATCGCTGACCCCCAAACCCTTGCCCCCGACCCCCGTCACCGATGGAAGGCCTCATGCAGCCCACCATCCACATTGATGATCTGCCCGGTGGTCTTGCCCAGCCGGTTGCTGGCCAGGATGAAGAACGCCTCGGCCTGATCCGCGGGCGTGATGCTGGCCTTGAGCAGCGTGCGCCCCGCATAGAAGTTCGCGAGCTTGGCGCGCAGCTGGTCATCACTCTCGCTGGGGTCGAAGGCGATGGCGTACTTGGCCAGCGACGAGAGCACGCGGTCGCGGGGGAACATCGCGCTGCCCTGGACGACGGTGGCGGGCGCCACGGCGTTGACGCGGATGCGCGGCGCGAGGGTCACCGCGAGTTCGCGCACCAGGTGCTCGGCGGCGGCCTTCGAGGTGTCGTAGGCGAGCATGCCTTTCTTGGCGACCACGGCGTTGGCCGAGGTGGTCAGGGTGATCGAACCGGACAGGCCCTGCTCGTCCATCACCGCGGCGGTCTCCTCGGCGGCGAACGCCTGGCCGATGACGTTGATGTCGAAGGTCAGGCCCCACTTGTCGTCGGGGATGCGGCCCTGGGCGTCAGCCGGCACGGTGATGCCGGCGGTGAGGATCAGCTGGTCGATGCCGCCGTAGGCGAGGATGATCTCGTCGAGCATCGCGCGGATCGAGGCGCGGTCGGTGATGTTGGCGCTCAGGCCGATCGCCGGTCCGCAGGCCGAGACCCCGGTGCCGCCGACGCCGATGCCGACGCCGTTGCGGTCGGTGAGCTCCTTGGCGGTGGCCTGCGCGGCCGCCGGGTTCATGTCGACGGCGACGATGTGCGCGCCCTCCTTGATCAGGCGGTGGGCGACCTCCTTGCCGATCCCGCTGCCGGCGCCGATCACGCAGATGACCTGGCGGGCCAGCTCCTTCTCGGGCGGCATGCGCTTGAGCTTGGCCTCCTCGAGCAGCCAGTACTCGATGTCGAAGGCCTCCTGCTCGGCGATCGCGACGTAGGAATCCATCGCCTCGGCGCCGCGCATCACCTCGACCGCGCAGTTGTAGAACTCGGCGGTGACCCGCGACTCGGATTTGTCCTTGCCGAAGGTCACCATGCCGACGCCGGGGATCAGGATCACCGTCGGGTTGGCGTCGCGCATCGCCGGCGAATCGGGGCGCTTGCAGCGCTGGTAGTAGGCGGCGTATTCAGCACGGTAGCGTTCCATCCCGGCGGCGAGCCGCTCCTTGAGCGCGGCGACGCCGTCCTTCGCCGGATCCCAGCCGACGTAGAGCGGCTTGATCTTGGTGCGCAGGAAATGGTCGGGGCACGAGGTGCCGAGCCCAGCCAGGCGCGGCGCGTCGGCCGAGCAGACGAAGCGCAGCATGGTCGCGTCGTCCTGCACGGTGGCGATCAGGCGCTTGCCGCGCGAGACCTGGCCGCGCAGCCAGGGCAGCACCGCGGTGAGCACCGCGCGGCGCTTGGCCGGGTCGAGCGCCTGGTGCTGCTGTCCGCCGAAGGTCTGGTCGCCCTTGTCGCACGCGGCGATGGAGTCGTCGGCGCGCTTGATGATGTCGATGGTCAGGTCGTAGCAGGCGCGGTCCTCGTCGGCCCAGTTGATCGCGCCATGACCGCCCATGATCGCGCCTTTTGCCGATGGATGCGCGGCGCACAGCGCCTGCAGCTGCAGGCCGAGATCGAAGCCCGGGCGCTGCCATGGCATCCACACCAGGTCGTCGCCGAACACCTTCTTGGTGAGCTCCTTGGAGTTCTTGGCCGCGGCGATGGCGATCACCGAGTTGGGGTGCATGTGGTCGACGTGTTTGTGGGGCACGAAAGCGTGCAGCGGGGTGTCGATCGAGGTGGCGCGCGGATTGAGGTTGAAGGTGCAGTGCGGGTACATCGCGACCATGCGGTCCTCGGCCGGCGACTTCAGACCCTGGTCGGGCATCGCGGCGTAGACGCGCTGCAGGTCGACCAGCTTGCCCTGGTAGAGCGACGCGAAGTTCTCGGCCTTCGACGTGCGCAGATCGCCACCCGAGCCCTTGACCCACAGCACCTCGGCGGCGCTGGCGCTGAGCGGATCGCGCTCGCTGATCTTGGCCGAGGTGTTGCCGCCGCCGGTATTGGTGACGCGCTGGTCGCTGCCCAGCAGGTTCGAGCGGTAGATCAGCCTGCCGACCGCATCGAGGGTCGCGGCGTGCGCGGCGTCCCAGGCGGGATAGGGCTTGCTGGAGATGGCTGCTGGGGCAGTGGCGGGCTGGGCGGACATGGCGACCTCGGTGGGACGTTGGTTCAAGCGGAGATGAGTCGATCGCCGAGCGCGCAGCCGGCGGCGGCGAACGCCGCTGACGACGCGTCGCTGACCAGGCGGTCGACGGCGTCCCACGGCGCGAGCGCCTCGACCGCGCGCGCGCCGAGCTTGGTGGCGTCGACGGCGTAGACGGTGCGCGTCGCGATCGCGGCGACCGCGCGCTGGAGCGCGACCAGATCAGCCTGCGAATTGGACAGACCCTCGCGGTCCATGCCTTCGGCGCCGAGGAAGGCGAGATCGAACGACCAGGCGCGCAGACCGTCGAGGGTGTGAGCACCCAGCAGCAGCGAGCTGCGGCGCAGGTATTCCCCGCCGAGCAGGTGGACGCTGACCCCGGCGCGATCAGCGAGCACGTCGGCGATCGGCAGGTTGTTGGTGACCACGGTCAGGCCGCTGGTCCCGGCGTTGGCCAGGGCCTGGGCGATCGCATGCGTCGTGGTGCCGCCATCGAGCCACAGGGTCTGCCCCGGCTCGACCAGCGCCGCCGCCACCGCGCCGATGCGGGTCTTGGCCTCGCTGGCCTTGGCCTGGCGCTCGCGGAAGGACGGGAAGCGCTGGTTGTATTCGATCAGCGCGCCGCCGCGGGTGCGGGTGATGGTCTGGGTGCGTTCGAGTTCGGCGAGGTCGCGGCGGGCGGTGGCCTCGCTGATCGCCAGGCGTTCGCACACTGCGGCCACCGGCAGATAGCCTTCTGCCTGCAGCAGTTCAGCGAGCCGAGCGCGGCGGGCGTCGACGATGTGCTGGGCGACCTTCATGATTGAAAACGATCATATATATATGATCGAAGTCAATCGTATGATTTGGCCGCAAGCCTCGTGACTACGTTAATCCTTTGCCGGATTCAGGATACGTCACCTACTGTCGGCGCCCTGGGCGTCGGCTGCGGGCGTAAGCAGGCCGTCCAGCGCCGCACGGCGATGTTCGTCCGTCTCGCGATCCCTACGTGCCTCCAGGATCTCGCGAACCCGGGCGTGCTGGTCGCGGTTGGCGCGCACCGACCAGGCAGCGGTGGTGCCGACGAGGTCGATGACGTTCTCGGCTTTGGGCGCGACGGCGTGGTCGATCACGCGCTCGACGTAGGCTGCCTGGCCGGTGGCCATGAACGAGATCCAGCACTGGTCGAGGACCATGGTGTCCGCGCCCGGGGCATCGAGCACGTCGCCGCCCGGCTTGTCAGCTGCCATCCTCCGCAGCCCGTCGGCGAACGCGACGTCGTCGCAGGTCGCCGCCGCGGCGTTCAGGACCTCGACGGCACGCGGATGACCGGACCACCACAATGCGTACAGCAGCCATCCCCGCTGCTTCACCGGGCGCTCGTCGCCTTCGGCGCCGAGCGCGAGCGCGGCATCGGGCTGGTCCCGCATCACCTGGTAGACGAAGGTCATGAACAGCGGCAGGAAGCCCTTGGTCTCCTCCTCGTCCTGGTGCGCGAGGACGTACCGGATCATCGGCGCCACCTGGGCGGCTTCGCGCTTCTGGTAGAAGAACGTGATGCGGTCCGAGAGCTCCTGCAGGGAGGCGACAGGCGCGACCTCGGACGCTGACGCGCAGGCGAGGACCAGGCAGGACATCAGCAGACGGAATGGCGAATGCATGGCTGCTCCTGGACCCACGATCCTGGGCGCGGCTGGTCACGCACAATCGCCGCCGGGCTGCGCGTCGGGCCGCGCCAAAATGTCTGATGGAGCCGCTCGCCCAGGGCATTTTTTTGGGGCTGCCCGGGTCGACCTGCTACTTCATCGCATAGATCCATGCGCAGGACTATCTGCCGCTCGAGATCATTGTCGCGGACGCCGAATTTGAACGCGCTCAGCCGCCCTGTCTGGCCACTCCCGACGGTGCATAGTGCGCGAGTTCGACCGAGCGCCCCAGGACGGCACGTGCGTCGTCTGCTGAGCGGACGTAGCCGAGCGACTGCGCCTGGGTCAGCAGGTTACCGAGCGCGGTGGCTTCGCCGGGACCTGCTATGACCGGCCGGCCACAGGCGTCGGCGGTGAGCTGGTTGAGCAGGCGGTTGTCCGAACCGCCGCCGACGATGTTGATCGCCGCGAAGCGCCGGCCGCCCAGGCGCTCGAGATCGGCGAGCGCGCGCCGGTAGGCGTCGGCGAGACCGTCGAGGCACAGGCGGATCAGCGCCGCGTCGCTGGCGGGTTGCGGCGCGCCGCGTTCGCGGCACCAGGCGCGCAC
>JACDEC010000573.1 GCA_013816645.1 Planctomycetota bacterium | reverse complement strand
GCGCGAATCTTGCGATAGCGCTGCTATCGCCGCGATTCGCGCGCCTTGCATCCGACCACCGGGGCCGGCGACATCTGAAAGACATTTCTGATACAGGACACTAGGGGCGCCGGATCAACACGAAAGCTCGGGTCGGCAGAAACCGCCGATCAGAAGAGGAACGCAGTGTAGACGCGCAGCATGGCCGACTTGATGAAGCCGGGTTGGCGGCCGACGATGACGATACGGCCGCCTTGGCCGATCGAGGTGCCCGAACCCGGGTCGAGCGCGATGACCGCGCGGTGGCGGCGGTCGCGCAGGATGCCGGTCGGGTACATGTAGTCGCCGCTCTCCAAGGTCTGGCCGGGAGCGAGCACGCGGCGGACCGTGCCGGTGAAGCGGCGGTTTCCGGTGACCAGATGGATCTCGGCGTGGTCGCCTTCGCTGATGTCGTCCTCTTCTCCTTCGGGAACGACTGCCTCGACGAACACGGTTTCGGGGAGGGCGATGCGCGCCAAGGCCGAACCCTCTTCGACGGTACGATCGGCGTCGACCAGCCATTTGACGATCGTGCCATCCGATGGGCTGGGCACGCCGACGCTGCGCGCTTTGCGCAGGGCCACCTCGGCCTCGTCCACCTGCTTTCTCGCTGTCTCGACCGCGCTTGCCGCGGCGCTGGCATCGGAGCGGGCCCTGGCGGATTCCACCCGCAGCCGCGACAGCCGACCGTTGAGGCTGCTGATCGTCGGGTCGACTTCGGCTTGCCGGCGCAGTTCGGTGAGCTTCAGGCGATGCGCCTCGTCTTCGACGGTCAGCGTGGCCAGTTCCTCGCGTGCGGCGGCCAGCGGGTCCGAAGCGGTGGTGGATTGCGGATTCGTGCCGTCGGTCGGCTTCTGGATCGCGAGGTGCGGCAGGCGCTGCTCCTCCTCCATTTTTTTGGTCAGCGCCGCGAGCTGCTCGATGCGGTTCCAGCGGGCTTCGTTCTCCTGCTCGGCAGGTCCGACGATGCGTTCACGCTCCAATGCCACCTGGCGGGTGGTCGACTCGACCTCGCTATCGAGCTCGATCGCGCGCTGATCGATGTCCTGCTGCGACTTCTCGGTCTGCTGCAGCGAACGTTTGACGCTGGCCAATACCACTTCGGCCTGGCCGCGACCGTCGATCTGCGCCAGGACCTCGCCCTTGCTGACGTATTCGCCCGAGGTCTTGGTGATGGTCTCGAGCTTGCCCTGGTGGTGGGCGACCACGGCCTCGACCCGCGCGTTGACGATGGCCTGGCCGCAGGGCACGAACAACGACGACAGGCCGGCGGCGGTGAGCATGACCGCGCCGGTGGCGCCCACCGCCCAGGCGCCGATGCGGCCGACCTTGAGCAGGTGGACGGTGTTGGTGCGCGTGTCGCGCTTGTGCGCCATGGTGGTGAGGCTCGGCACCAGGCTGTTGATCCGGGTGCCCTGCCCACCTGAGCCCAGGGGCAGGCCGCCGCCATCCATGCCGCCCAGGCCGGGCATGCGCGGACGCATCACCGCGGTGCGGAACGCCGAAATCTCCACGCTGGCCTCGCGCTGCATGCGCATGGTCTTCTCATCGTGTACGTCGGGCGGGGCGGGGGGCAGCGTCGCCACCGGGCCGGTGGTCGGCAGCGATTCGGTGGCCGGTCGCACCGTTATCGAGGTGGTGCGCGCGATCGTCGCGGTGGCTTCCGCCAGCTGGCCCTTCAGGGCGCCGATGCGCTCCTTCAGGCGGTGCACGCGGGTCGAAGCCTTGATCAGCCGTTTGCGCAGCTGGCGGTCGTCCATCGCCGAGAGCTCGCCGTGGTCGCGGTGCGACTGCTCGAGGCGCTTCTCCAAGTCCTTGACCCGATCGCGCTCGGCCTCGAGCAGGCGGCGCATGCCGGAGAGTTCGGCGTTGTGCTCGGGACCCGCTCCGCCGATGGCTCGCAGCGACTCGAGTTCGCGGCGCAGGCGATCGACCTCGGCGCTGAGTTTCTCGCGCTCGGCGACGGCCTTGGAGAGGTGGGATTCCATGCCTTCGCGCTGAGCGATGGCCACCTGGAGCGAGAGCCTGGTCTGCGACAGCTCGGATTCGAGCGAGCCGATGCGGGCGCGTTCGGCGGACAGCTGCTGCTGGGCGGCAGCGGCGAGCGGCGCCGCGGCGGCGCGATCATCGCCGTGCATCCGCTCGAGTTCGGCGCGCAGGCGCTGGACCTCGGACGCGAGGTGGGCGCGCTGCGCCTCGGCCTGCGCGAGCTGCACCCGCGCTTCGTCGCGTTCCCCGGTCGCTGCGCCGGCGGCGGCAAGACTATCATCGATCAGGGCCTGGATTGCCTTGAGGCGCGCCTGTTCGGCGATCAGGCGCTCTTCGGCCTTGGCCAGGGCTCCGGCGTGGGCCAGGCGCTGGGTGTCGGCGTCGCTCTGCAGCCGGGTGATCTCGGTGGCGAGTCGATCACGCTCCGCAGCGAGGCGGGCTGCTTCGGCCCGGGCCTGATCGTGGGCGGCGAGCGCTTCCTCAGCGCGGCGCCGCGACGTGGTCAGATCTGAGGTGGTGGCCTGGATCCGTTGGTTCTCGGCGATCAGCTGGTTGCGGGCCGCGGTCAAGCTCTCCTGCTGACGCGACGCGGTCGACGCCAACTCGCGGCGCAGCATGTCGAGTTCGGATTGCAGGCCGCTGCGGTCCTCGCGAGCCTAGGCGGTATCGGCGTCCAGACGCGCCTGACGCTGGGCCGCCGCGGCCTGGGCGCGCGCCGCC
>JACDEC010000572.1 GCA_013816645.1 Planctomycetota bacterium | reverse complement strand
TTCGAACCCTCGAACGAGTTACCCCGTTATACGCTTTCCAAGCGTACGCCTTCAGCCGCTCGGCCACCTGTCCCCGCGGATTGCAGAGCGGGGGATGATGGGCGGTGGCACGAGGAGGTCAATTGCGCGGGAACCCTGGCGGCTACGGCGAGGTATCGTAGGTCCGAGGCGGGCTGTGATCGTTGAACACCCCGGGCGGGTGATCCCCGCGACCGGGCACGATCCCGTCGCCATAGACCGGGTCGCGGTCGTTGGTCAGAAAGCGCCGCACGCGGTTCTGCAGGGCTTTCCATTCGACGCTGCCGTAATCGATGAAGCGCAGCATGTCCTGCTCGAGCTCGCCGATCTCCTCCTCGCGCAGGTCGTAGAAGCGTTTGACGTCGGCGACCAGGACCGCGCCCAAGGCGACGTTGTCGGTCCAGAAGCGCTTGACCTCCTCCTTGAGCGGGCGGACCTCGCGTTCGTAGGTCTCGAAGAAGCGTTCGAGGTCGGCCAGCAGCTTGGGGATCTGCTCGATCTTCTCCTGCTTGAAGCGGCGGACGTCCTCGAGCAGCCGCGAGGCTTCGCCGCGCGACAACTCGCCCCAGCGGCGCACGTCGGCGGTCAGCTTGTTCCACTCGCGTTCGCGCCATTCGGTGAAGCGCCAGACGTCGTCGATCAGCCGCGGCACCTGCGCACGCTCGTAGCTGATGAATTCGCGGAAATCAGCGACGAGGCGGCGACGCTCGATGCTGGCGTGCAGGCGGAAACGTTCGACGTCGGCGAGCAGCTTCTCGGCCTCGACCGCGCCGAGCGCGAAGAAATCGCGGCCGTCGCGCACCAGCAGCTTGTACTCGCGGTTGCGCCATTCGACGAAGCTCATCACGTCGACCTGGAGGTTGGCGACCTCCCAATCCACGTGGGCGTAGAAGCGCTTGAGGTCTTCGCGCAGGGGGACGCGCTCGCGGTTCTGCCATTCGATGAACACGGTGACGTCCATCACCAGGTTGCGCCATTCCGGGTCGGCCCGCTGGAAGAAGCGCAGCACATCCTCGCGCAGCCGAGGGAAGTTCATGACGTTGTAGCCGTAGTACCGGCCGACGTCCTTGACGTGCTTCTCGACCAGCGACCATTCGTAGGTCATCGCCCAGGCGAGTTCCCGGCGCAGGTGCCACCACTCGCGGCGGCGCCATTCGAGGAAGCGTTCGGCTTCCAGGGGCATGGCCTTGGCCTGCAGCGCGTTGTCGCGCACGAACCGTTCGATGGCGATCTCGGTGAGCGCGACCTCGCGGTCGGCGTGCTCGACGAAGCGGCGGTTGTCGGCGAGGGTGGCCTCGCGTTCGCGCTCGCATCCGCCCAGGAGCAGGCTCAGCATCGCGACCAGCAGGGGCAGGCGCGTCTGGCGGAGCATCGGCGCCACCCTAGGCCCGCCGGGGAAGCGACCAACCGCCCCGGCGAGCATGCCCCCGCCGTGTGTCAGTCATGTCCAGCGCGTCTGTAAGCGCGTCTGTAAGCGCGTTCGGCTTCGGCGCTTGGCGTGGAGCGCCAGGGCACAAGCGGGTTTGACAACCGCCGGTCCATTCAATAATGCCCGCGCACAGCCGGACCCCGGAAGTCCATCGTCGCCGAATCTGGTCAGGCCTTGACGGGAGCAGCCATAAGGCAGCCGAGGGCGTTCCGGGTCATCCGGCTGTGCTTGTTTTGGGGGAGCGGCATTCAGTTGGGTGAGTGGCATCAGGCCACCTCCCCCAACGAACGCGCCTCCGGCGCTGCCCCCTGGAACCAACGACTTGTAGGGCGCCTGCGGCGACCGCTTGGGCTACTTGCGCGCGGTTTCGAGCACGGTGAACACGAAGCCCTTGAGGTACTCCGTTTCGGGGATCTGGGGGAGCACGGGGTGGTCGGGGCTGGCGGCGAGGATGGCTTCGCGGCGGATGGTGAGCTTGGCGTCGGTGGCGGCGTCGAGCACCGATTGCAGGAACAGTTCGGCGCCGATGTGGTGGGAGCAGCTGAAGGTCGCGAGACGGCCGCCCGCCGGCAGCATCTGCAGGGCGCGCAGATGGAGTTCCTTGTAGCCGCGCAGGGCGCCGGGCACGGCGTCGCGGGCGCGGGTGAAGGTCGGGGGGTCGAGGATGATCAGGTCGTAGCGGGCGCCTGACGACTGCTCGGCCTTGAGCACGTCGAAGGCGTTGGCGCAGCGGAATTCGATACCCCCGGCGCCGCTCAACTGGGCGGCGGCCTGGGCGCGCTCGATGCTCGCCGCGGCGCTGTCGACGGCGAGCACCGACGTCGCGCCGGCCAGGGCGGCGTGGATGGCGAAGCCACCGAGGTGGCAGAAGGTGTCGAGCACCCGATCCCCGGGACGGACGTGCGCGGCGACCAGCGCGTAGTTCGCCTGCTGGTCGAGGTAGAAGCCGGTCTTGTGCGGATCGAGCAGGTCGAGGGCGAAACGCGCGCGGCCGACCCGGCAGGTCACGGCCGCATCCGCGCCGTGCAGGAAGCCGGTGCGCAGGGGCAGGCCTTCGTGGGCCCGCACCGGGGCGTCGGCGCGCTCGACGATCGTGGTCGGTGCCAGCAATTCGCGCAGCGCGGCGAGGACCGCGTCGAGCTGTCGCTCCATGCCCAGGGTGGTGACCTGGACGACCAGGCGGTCGCCGTAGCGGTCGACGATCAGGCCGGGGAGCAGATCGCCTTCGCTGTTGATCAGCCGGCAGGCGTCGGCGCCGGGCAGCACGGCGTTGCGGTAGGC
>JACDEC010000571.1 GCA_013816645.1 Planctomycetota bacterium | reverse complement strand
CGAGTGACTCTTGTGGGGGAGCGGCAGCAGGCCGCGCCCCCACATAACGCGCCTCCGGCGCTGCCCCCTGGGAAGGACATAACTTGGGCGGCTGCGCCGCGGGGGAGACACCCTTCCTAAAAGACGCAGCGTTTGGCGAACGCGGGTGGCGCGCGGGCGGGTGTAGGATAAATCACCAGCTTCACGGTCATCTCGCTGGCAAGGTGCTGGTTGCGATGGCGTCAACCAGGGCACCTATGACGAGCACTGTGCAGACATCTTCGCCCCCCGCCTCGTGTCCGCGCCGCGGCTTCACCCTGATCGAACTGCTGGTCGTGCTGTCGATCATCGCCGTGCTGCTCGGCATGCTGTTCCCGGCGATCTCCTTCGTCCAGGGCATCGCCAAGAAGAACAAGGCGCGCGCGCTGCTCTCGCAGATCCAGGGTGCGCTCAACCTCTACAAGGACGCGCAGGGCACCTACCCCGACAAGATCATGAACGGCGCGACCGAATACCCGTCCCCGCTCGATCTCACCGTTGCCGCCCAGGTCACCGCCGCCGCGCAGTGCCTGATCGACGCGGTGCGCCTCACCGACTACGACACCTTCCGGATGAACGATCCGACCAAACCCTTCAAGCAGATCACCGATCCGTGGGGCCAGATCGTGCGCTACCGCCCCGCCAAGTACTACAAGTTCGATGCCACCCTGAATGCGACCACTCCGAACCACATCGAGAGCGGCACCCCGCCCATGGCTCAGAGTTACCAGCTCTACTCGCTGGGCGCCAACAGCCGCGACGAGACCGCCACGTCCACCACCAACGCGTATGGCGACGATGTCGTGGCCTGGTCGAAATAAACGCCGCGGCGGCTTCACGCTGCTCGAGCTGATCGTCGTCCTCGGCCTGATCGCCGGGCTGGCGGCGTTGTCGTTCGGTGGCTTGTTCCGCGCCCGCGGCGCCAATCCGCTGATCGCCACCGAACAGCTGATCGCCGGCCAGGTGCGCCAGGCCCGCCATACCGCCCGCACCAGCGGTTCGCCGGTGGTGGTCAACATCAGCGATCGCGGAGTCTCCGGCGTCGCGCGGATCGCGGTGTGGAGCGAGCAGTTCGAGAACATCGCCTCACCGTTGCCGGTGCCTGGGGCCAACGGTCTCGGCCTGCGCGTCGACGGAGCCGGCGTCAATCCGTGGCCGAGCCGCCAGCTCAAGCTGTACGAACTGCCGATCATCGGCCGGGATCAGCACAGCCTCGGCTTCTACCTCGGCTGCCAGGTGCGCGCCGATCCGGTGACCGCCAGTTCCGGGGCGATCCCCCTGCTGCTGCTGGGACCCGACGGCACGATCGAAACGTCGGTCGCTGGCCTGTGCCTGATGCCGGTGACGCGCAAGATCCAGGACTACACCCCGCTCTGGACCTCAGCCACCACGACCGGAGCGACCGCAACATTGGCGGCCTACGAACTGGTCGGATGGCTCGGCGATGGCGGTGACCTCGCGACCATCGCGACGCTGGTGTCATCGATCGACAATCCGCCCGCGGATCAACCGCTGCGCGATGAGCCGGTCCTGCACGTGACCGTGGGCGCCACCGACACCGACATCGCCGGGCCGCTGGTCGGCGGAACCTGGGAAGATGTCGGCCTGCTCTATGACGGCCAGCGCCTGGTGCTCTACCGCAACGGCGTGCGGGTCGGCGAAGTCGCCGCCCCCGGCGTGCTACCGCATGCTCCCGCGCTCAATGACTTGGTCACCGTCGGCCAGATCGGCACCTTCCTGTCTTCCACTGCGGTCATCGACGACGCCCGCTACGGCCTGTTGCAGGCCGATCTGCCGCATCCCCTGCCCAAGGGCGTGGCGATCACCCCGACCTCCTCCGGAGCGGTGGAGTTCGCCCTGGTCGCCCATCCCGATGGACGGGTCGAGACCCAGGAGGTCCTGCCGCCGGCGTCGACGGCGACCGCCAATCCCGTTGCGCCGGCGACCAGCATCGGCTTCACCTCGACCACGCGCGGCGGGCAGAGCGCCACGGTGACGATCACCGTCGACGGCCGGGTCTCCAGCGCGCTGGACCTGCGATGAACACCCCCGCCCGAACCGATGCGCGCGGCGGCGCCGCCCTGATCATCGCCCTGGTGCTGCTGGTGGCCTTGGCCCTGCTCGGCCTGCCCTTCCTGTTCTCGCAATCGGCGAGCCTGTCGGGCAGCCGATCCCTGGCGCGCAGCCAGGCCGTGGCGATCGGCCGCGACGCGGCCGAGACGCTGGGCATCGAGGCCCAGGCCAGCGCGATCGGCGCGCATTTCCTGGTCGGCGGCACGCAGGCCCGCCACAACCTGCCCGAGGACCTGGCGACCTATTTCACCAGTGCGATCATCCCCACCAGCGGCGGCAACGGCTGGTGGCTGCCGCTGAGCACGCTCGGCTACAATCCCACCCCGGCCGAGAACGCGACCCTGATCGGCACGGTGATCAGCGACGAATACGCCAAGCTCGATCCCAACCACCTCGACGCGCGCGGCTGGACGCGCCTGTTCAACGCCATCGGCATCAACGACTGGGACGACGACGACGTCATCGACAGCGACGACCGCGCCGGCGAGCCGGTGGAGTCGCCGACCGACGGCGACAGCGACGGCCTCGACGGACTCGACAACGGCGATAACGACGACGACGACGACGGCGACGGCAACGTCAGCGAAGGCATCGGCGGCGGGGAATGCGGCGAACTCGCCGAAGCCCTGGCCCTGGTGCGCTTCAC
>JACDEC010000570.1 GCA_013816645.1 Planctomycetota bacterium | reverse complement strand
GGCCCACGACGCGCGAACCGACGCGCCACTCTGGGGCCGCGAGGTGGCGAACATGCTGTGGCGCCAGCACGACCGGCACCTGTGCCTGACCCTCGGCCCCCTGGTAGTCGCATGAGCAGCCGCCTCGCTCCGACGCTCGCGTTCGTCGCCGGCCTGCTGCTCGACCATTTCTGCGGTGGCGGCGGCGCGAGCGAAGGCATGGCCAAGGCGCTCGGCAAATCCCCGGACGTCGCCTGCAATCACGACCGCCACGCCATCGCGATGCACCAGGCGAACCACCCCGCCACCCGGCACCTGTGCGCGGATATCCGGTCGGTCGATCCGGTCGAAGTGATGGGCGGGCGGTTCGTCGACCTGCTCTGGGCCAGCCCGGACTGCAAGCACTTCAGTCGCGCCAAGGGCGGCACGCCCGTCGATCAAGGCATCCGCGACCTGGCCTGGAACGTCATCCGCTGGGCTGCCGCCGGCGACATCCGCTGCATCATGATGGAGAACGTGCCCGAGTTCGTAACCTGGTGCCCGGTGGTGCCGGTGCTCGGCCGCCACGGCAAGCATGCGGTGAACAGGAAGGGTCAGCCGCTCTGGGTCCCGGACAAGACCAGGACCGGCGAGACCTTCCGCGAGTTCATCGGGCAGCTGCGCGCGCTCGGCTACGTGGTCGAATGGCGCACGATCAACGCCGCCGACTTCGGCGTCCCGACCGCGCGCCACCGCTGGTACCTGATCGCCCGTCGCGACGGCCAACCGATCACTTGGCCGAAAATCACCCACGGCCGCGGCCTGCTGCCGTACCACACCGCCGCCGAGTGCATCGACTTCAGCCTGCCCACCCGCTCGATCTTCGGGCGGAAGAAGCCGCTCGCGGACGCGAGCATGGCGCGCATCCGCGAAGGCATCGCCCGCTACGTCGTCACCGGCCGCGCGCACATCGTGCACGGCACGCGCGGAATCTACGCCGCTTTCATCGCCAAGCACAACGGCGGCGCCGTCGGCCAGCTGGTCGACGGGCCGCTGCACACCATCACCGCCAAGGACACCAAGCGGCTGATCGTCTGTTTCCTGGTCAAGTACTACGGCAACGGCGGTCAGTGGCAGTCGGTGGACGAGCCGCTGCACACCATCACCAGCCACGACCGATTCGGTCTGATCACTGTCACCATCGACGGCGAAACCTACCGGATCGCCGACGTCGGCCAGCGGATGCTGACGCCGCGCGAACTGGCCACCGCCCAGGGCTTCGATGTCGACTACATCCTGACTGGGACCCGGTCGCAGCAGATCGCGCGCATCGGCAACAGCGTCTGCCCGCCGGTCGCGGCGGCGCTGGTCGCCTCCAACCTAGCCCCGCGTCCGGCGAGGGTGGCAGCATGACCGCCACCCTGACCACCACCTGGCGCCTGCACCGCCTCGGCCGCGTCGATGACGCCGACGGCGAGGACTGCCGCTGCGCCCTGCAGAAACACCAGCATCGCGCCTGTTACCGCGCTCACTGGGTGCACACCGGCACCGGCGAGATCGGCACCCGCCACCACTGCACCAACCGCGCCGCCGCGCTCGCCGGCGAACACGGCCTGGCCTTCCCGCCCGGCCGTTGGACCCGTCCCGCATGACCGACCCCCAAGGAACCTGACCCATGCCCGCCCCCGCCCAGCCGGCCCGGCTGTACCCCGTCACCGTCATGGACAACGTCGAGGTCTACCGCGTCGGCAACGAAGCCGTCATCACCCTGCAGCCGTCGACCGGCTACGTGTCGGTGGTCTGCGCGTGGCACGACGAACTGAACGGCGCGCACTACTGGGCGCACCTCGGGCCTGGGTCGCTCAGGGGCTTTCTACTCGTCCTGAATCGCTCCTACGTGGTCGACAAGTTGTTCGGTCGCAAGTCCACGGAGGAGTTCGACCAGGACGCGACGGTCCAGGCGCTGCGCGCGGCGATCATCGAACAGCGGCGCGAAGCCCGCGAGTCGGTGCGCGGCGGCATGACCGCCCAGGAAGCCCGCGACCTGTGGGACGAGGTCGACAACGTCGAACGCGCCGATGACGTCGCCAACCTGCGCGGGATCGACGAGCCGTGGTACTACATCAGGACCCGCGACAAGGCGTGCGTCGCCTGGTTCTGGAACAGCGTCTGGGCGTCGTTCATCGCCCACCTGCGCAGCACCGCGGTGCCGGCATGACCGCCGCCCTGTCGATTGTCCGCGCCTTCGCCCCCGACCTGGTCGACCTCGACCCGCTGCTCGCCGCCGAGATGGTCGGCTGGTCGGATGGCACCTGGTACCAGCGCGCCGCCTGGGACGCCATCGTCCGCGGCTGGTACTGCCCGATCACGTCGCGCGACGGGTCGTCGCTGTACCTGCTGCGCCTGTGGCTGACCGAACCGCGCATCACCGACGGCGAGGAACGCCTGGACTCGACGCGCTCGCGCCTGCTGCACTACTTCCGGCGCCCCGACGACGACGACAGCCTGCACGACCACCCCTGGGCGTTCACCACCACCATCGTCGCCGGCGGCTACACCGAACACCTGCCGCCCCTGACCTGGACGCCGGGCAGCGCGCTGGGTCCGGCCTGGAACGCCCGCCACATCGACCGCGACGCCGGCGCCACCGTCGTCCACGCCGCGGGCGACCTGCACTGCGTTGGCTCGATCCTGGCCAACACCTGGACGATCGTCCGCACCGGCCCCAAGGAACGCCCCTGGGGCTTCCACCCGCCCGGCCAGCCCTGGCAGTACTACCG
>JACDEC010000569.1 GCA_013816645.1 Planctomycetota bacterium | reverse complement strand
GGAGGGCCCCGGCCCGCGCGACCGCGTGCTGGTCGACGACGTCGCCAAGGGCAGCCGGACGGTCACGGTCGATCGGGCGGAAGCCATCGGCCAGCTCGCCATCCGCCAGACCAGCGCCGGCGCGGTCAACGCCGTGGTCCTGCGCGCCCCGCTGCGCATCGACGGATCGAACACCCCGCTGTCGGTCGCGGGTCGCGGAGCCACGCTGCGCGCGCAGGGCGCGCCGCTGCGGTTGACCGCCGATTCGTTCAACGATCTCGCGCTCGACGGCGATTGCGCGTTCGTCGGCGATGGCCGCGTCGCGGCCTTCTTCATCGACCGTGGCGGCGATGGCTACCGATCCGCGCCCGAAGTGACCTTCGCCGGTCCGGGCAAGGGCGCGACTGCGCAGGCGACGCTGGCCGTGGCCACGGTCCGCATCACCCGGATCGGCAAGGGCTACACCGAGAAGCCGACCGTGGCCTTCTCGTCGCCCGAGACCGCGGGCGGACGCACCGCGGTGGGCGAGGTGCACATCGACAAGAACGGCGCGCTCCAGGGCGTGCACCTCAGCGATGCCGGCAGCGGCTACCTGAGCGCGCCGAGCGTGACCTTCACTGGAGGCGGCGGCATCGGCGCTGGGGCGGACGCCTTGTGCCGCATCGACGCGATCACCGTGTTGTCGCCGGGCCAGGGCTACACGGTGCCGCCGGCGGTCTCGCTGGTCGGAGGCGGCGGCGCCGGGGCCCAGGCGCGGGCCTTCCTCCAGGTCACCAGCCTGCGTTTCGACGCCGCCGAGGGCAGCTGCGGGCTGACCAACAAGGGTACCTTGGCCCAGGACGGCGCGCTGCTGCTCTTCGATTGGATGGCGCCCAAGCACAACAACGGCCGCGACCGCAGCTTCCACAACGAGGGCACCTGGACGCTGAACCATTCCGCGATCGTCTACCACTCGTCGGTCGGGCGCGGCCTGTGGATGGGACAGGCCTGCAGCAACAGCGGGCGGATGACGCTCAACGGCGGATCCTCGCTCGCCTTCTACACATTCGCCAACACCGGCACCCTCGAACTCGGTCCGGGCTCGTCGCTGGGCGGTCCCGCCTACGCCGGCGGCGACCTGGAGCTGCACAACGGCGCCAAGGGCGTCATCCGCGTGAAGGGCGGTTCCGCGGCGCGCCCGACGACCTTCGGCGACGCGGCGGCGTCGAACACCGGCAAGCGGCTGCTCGCCAATGGCGCGCCCGACGCTCCCGCCACCCTCGAGATCGGCGACGGCAAGGACGGCGCGGCGCTCGAGGTGCTCGGCGGGCAGGTGCTGGTCGAGAGCGCCGCGGGTTCGCGCCTGGCCATCCGACCCGGCGCGACGCTCGCGCTGCTCACCAACGACAATGGCTCGGCCAACAACTTCACCAACCGCGAGGTGCGCCTGGTCAACCATGGCGCCTGCGAACTCGGCGGGACCGTGCGCTACCAGGGCAACCACGCCGGTGCCATCGCCCTCGACAACGACGGCACTCTGACCCTGTCCGGCGAGGCAGTCTTCGAACGCCTGCTCGACAGTCGCGGCAGCGGCACCCCGATGCGCACCGCCTTCCTGTTCAACCGCGCCGCCGGGGTGCTCACCGGCGACGGCACGCTGACCTACCGCAATGCAACGCTCGCCAAGGAGGCGGCGACGCTCGACGTGGTCCTCGCGGGAAACATCCGTCCGAACGGCGCGGGCGCAGATCAAGCGATCCTGCGCTTCGTCGATGCCAACGTCACGTTCGGCGGCGTCCCGACGCCGGCCGAGGCCAAGCCGATCGCCAGCGAAGGCGGCGCGACGCTCACCGTGCGCATCGTGCGCGCCGCCGACGCCAAGGGCGGCAGCGACCAGTTCATCGTCGCCGCGTCCCCGGACGGTGGCGCCACCGCCGCGCTCACCTTGGGCGCTGACAACTGCCTGGATGTGCGCGTCGCCTCGGGGGTCAAGCCGCGCGGCGTCTACACCGTGGTCAGCGCGCCAGCGCTCACCGGCACCTTCGCCCGCCTTCGTCACGAGGGGAAGGAGCAGGTGCCGTTCACCGTCCGTTACACGCCGACCGCCGTCGAGGTGGTGTTCCCCTGACTGCTCACGGGAACAGTTCGGCTTCGATCGTCGCGCAGAGGGCGTGGTAGAGGGGGAGGTGCAGTTCCTGGACAGCGGCGGTGCCGTCGGCCGGGGCGCGCACCGCATGGTCCGCCAGTGGCGCCAGCGGTCCTCCGTCGCGACCAGTGAAGGCGATAACGATCAGGCCGAGTGCGCGCGCGGTTTGCGCGGCGCGCAGCACGTTGAGCGAACGCCCCGAGGTGCTCAGCGCGAGCAGGCAGTCGCCAGGACGTCCGTAGGCGCAGACCTGCTGGGCGAAGATCAGGTCGGGATGCTGGTCGTTGGCGATGGCGCTGATCAAGCCGCCCTGCGCGACCAGCGAGAACGCAGCGACGCCGGCTTGCAGTCGGCACGCCTCCGGCATCCCGGCAGCCAGGAGCGCCGCGCGCAGCGGCTCGGGCAGCGGCCGGGGCCGCTGGAAGCCCTTGGCGAGTTCGCCGACGATGTGATCGGCATCGGCGGCGCTGCCGCCATTGCCGCAAACCAGCAGCCGACCACCCGAGCGGTGACTGCGGCAGATCGCCTCGGCGGCCCTCGCGATCATCTGCATGGGCTCCGCCAGATCGGCGCGACGCGCGTTGGCCGCGGCGATCTCGCTCAGCGCGGACGGCATCAGCATGATGCCTCCGCCAGGACGGCCCGTTTGGCC
>JACDEC010000568.1 GCA_013816645.1 Planctomycetota bacterium | reverse complement strand
CGGTGACCCACCTCCAGGCGGCAGTCGTGGGTAGCTGCACGGCGCCCGACCCGCCGCGCTCCTGGTGGAGCGCACGGCGAGGGCAACGCCGTAGATGCCCGCGAATCCCGCCTGGAGGTCAGAGCGACGCGGCGATGCGCTTGAGCGCGCGGATCTGGTAGCCCGCGTTGAGGTGCGGGATGTTCTCGCCCCAGCGCTCGGCGTTGTTGATCCACATCACCGCGGCCTTGCCGTCCTCGAGCTTCACCGCGGTGGACTCGGACCTGATCGCGTTGAACAGGTCGATGCGCCAGTCGACCTGCTTGCCGTCGGCGAGCTCCATCGGGCCCTGGTCGAGCAGGTCGAGGGTCTTCGCCGCCAGCATGTGGTAGTAGAACAGGCCCTGGCGCTGCTTGTCCTTGTCGCCGACCATCCCGGGATTGACGTCGAAGCGGTAATTGCGCTTCACCCAGTCGAGCGCCGCCTTGACCCGCTGGTCGTTGGGCTTGAGGTCCATGGCGACGTAGCTCGAGATCATCGCGTAGGTCATGCTGCCGTAGCTCGCCAGCTTGGTGGGCGGATTGGCTTCCACGGCCTTGGTCGCGTCGGGCGGCGTCCAGCTGCCCGCGGACTTGCTCTCCTCGGGGCTGTAGACCGCGCCGCCGTCGCTGTCCCCGGCCTTGGCCCAGGGCAGGTCGTTGGTCGACGACAGGTTCTGGCAACGGCTGATGAACTGCAGCGCCTTCTGCAGGCGCGGGTCGGTGGCGGGCACGCCGCTGCGGCGCAGCGCGTCGACGGCCATGCCGGTGTTGGACAGGTCCTCGTGGCCGGCGCCCTTGGAGCCGTAGCCGATGCCGCCGAGCGCGATGCTGGTGTCGGTGGCGTTCTGCAGGCCGAACAGGTAGCCCTGGGCCTTCTCGATCTGCTCCTTGCTGCCCTGCTTGGCCGAGGACAGCGCCATCAGGGTCAGCGAGGTCACGTAGTTGCCCAGGCCCTCGTCGGGCTTGTAGAAGCCGCCATCGGGCTGCTGCTGCGCGAGCAGCAGGTCGAGCGCCTTCGTGATGCGCGGATCGTTACCGGGGATCGCCTTGGGACCGGTGCACAGCGCGTCGACCGCCAGCGCGGTGATGCCGAGGGTGAACTTATCGCCCGGCATGAACGAGCCGTCGGCCTGCTGCTGGGCGAGCAGCCAGGTCTGCGCCTGGTCGATCAGCGCCTCGACCTCGGGCTTGAGCGCCGCGAGCGTGGTGACCGGCGCCTCTGGCTTGGCGATCGGCGCGTCGGCGCCGCTCAGGGCGGTGGGCAGGGCGAACGCGGCGGCCGCGATCAGGGAAACGAGACGCAGGGTGCGCATGGGGGACTCCAAGGTCGTGGAGTTAACGCCTGGCCACGCCGGTTACCAGGGGCGTGGGGAGGGGGTTCTGCGGATGCCAGCGGCAGACGGGCAGGGGGGTGCGCAGGCGGTGGGCGGTCGTGGTCCCCAGCTGGCAAGCAGGGACGCTTTGCGCGCCTTGGGCTGCGGCGCCAGCGGCGCACCGCGCGAGTGGTGCAGGGTCCAGATAATCGTTTCGTCCGGTTTGTCCAGCGGGTCGGCGACCACCGGATTCATTCGCGGGCCATTGCCCATGATCCACTTCCCTGCTTCCCCTGCTTCCCCTGCTTCCCCTGCTTCCCCTGCTTCCCCTGCTTCGCCATCCGGACTTCCGGACCGGGGCAATCCCTTCCCGATTTATGCCACCACCGGTCGATACTTGCTGGTCCGCCGCAGGTCGATGCCAGCGATGCCGGTGCGCACCGCCGCCGACTGGCGGTCGACCCAGGCCTGGTCGCCGCGGGTGGCGAAGAGGTTGAGGAACAGCAGATCCCCGCGGCGCAGCGGGCCGGGGTGGGCAGCGGGCTCGAGGCCGCGATCGGTGACGTGGTACAGGCGCAGTCCCGAGGGAGCCAGCGTGGCGGCCTGGGCCGGGGTCCACGGGGTGGCCGCCTCGATCAGGGCGTCGAGCTGGCGGCCGCCGGTGAGCAGGCCCTGGGCGCCGGCGAGCACCTCGGGTTCGTGGCCCTCGACGTCGATCTTCAGCAGCATGCGTCCGCCGCGTCCGGCGACCAGGTGATCGAGGGTGGTGGTCTGCACCGTGCGCGTCAGCGCGACCTGCGCGTTGAACGACGGGTCGAGGGTGCCGCTCATGTCCGACGGGCTCTGGTACCAGGTGGCCTCGCCGCGCTGGGCCGAGGCGGCCTGTTCGATGACCTCCGCGACCGTGCCGTTGAGGGCGAGGTTGGCGCGCAGGATCGCCGCCATCTTGGGGTTGGCTTCGATCGCGGTCAGCCGCGCGCGCGGCGCGGCGGCGCCCGCGAGCAGCGAGAACCAGCCGATGTTGGCGCCGACGTCGAGGATCTCGTCGGGGAGCTCGGCACAGAGGCTGGCGAAGAGCGCGGTCGAGCAGGGTTCGTAGTAGCGCCAGGTCTTCCACAGCAGCTCGAAGCCGAGGTAGTTGGCGTCGAGGTGCGACAGGCGCAGGCGACGGCCGCCGAAGGCGCCCACCGCCGGCGTGCGGCCCACCCAGTCATGCTGCCCGCAGCGCAGCCCCAGCCCGGCGAGCGGCGGGGCGAGGCCGGCATGGTGTCGACGAGGGGAATGAGCAGGTGCGACACCACGCCGCGGGCGGCGCGGCGGATCCGACGCAGCGGCGTCGCGCCAGCAGCCGTGGGCAGGTTCATCGCAGGGATGTACGTCGGGACGCCTGGTCAGGCAAGGTGGTGTGATGACCAAGGGGGTTGTTCGGGG
>JACDEC010000567.1 GCA_013816645.1 Planctomycetota bacterium | reverse complement strand
CCGCTTCGCCCGCAACCGACCCCAGCTCACCGTCCCGCCCGCTGCCCCGCCTCCGTCCAAGCCGCTCGCCACCCCGGCGAAGAAGGATTCCGCGCCATGAGCACACCGACCTGGCTGATCAGCCGCCGCACCGCCCTCAAGGCCGCCGGCTGCGCCATCGCCCTGCCGCTGCTCGAAGCGATGGTCGCGCCCAAGCTGTGGGCCGGCGATCCCAAGCCGCGCGGCAAGGACCCGGTGCGCATGGCGGTGCTGTTCTTCGCCAACGGCGTGCCGCCCGGGACCTGGATCCCGAAAACGAAAGGCCCGCTGGGCGAGCTGCCGCGCGTGCTCGCGCCCCTGGCCAAGCTCAAGTCCGAGGCCCTGGTCATCTCCAACTGCTGGAACGCGGCATCGTCGGCCAACGGACTTGACGGCCATTACGCCAAGGACGGCGCGTTCCTGACCAGCACCACCATCACCAAGACCACCGGCGCCGACGTCAACGTCGGCGGCGTGTCGATGGACCAGCTGGCCGCGCAGCACTTCGCCGAGTCGACCAAGCTGCCGTCGATCGAGTTGGCCACCGAGAACACCCGCACCGGCGTCGACACCAACGTCCAGCTCACCCAGCTCTACGGCGGGCACGTCTCGTGGAGCAGCCCGACCACGCCGATGGCCAAGGAGATCGACCCGCGCCAGGCCTTCGACCGGCTGTTCCGCGACCGCGTCGCCGTCGACAAGGACGCCAAGGACGCCGCCGGCAAGCCCGCGCGCCCGCTGGCCGGCGATCCCGAGGACGACCGCAGCGTGCTCGACGCGGTGCGCGCTCAGGCCACCGCGATGAAAGGCCGGCTCGGCTTCGCCGACCAGCGCAAGCTCGACGAGTACCTCACCACCATCCGCGACCTCGAGAAGCGCATCGCCATGGAGGAAAAGCTGCGCAAGGCCCCGCGCAAGCTGGACCCCGCGGCGCTGCGCGGCCTGCCGATCCTCGCCGAGCAGGTCAAAGGCTGGAACCAGAACGACCCGACCCGCGGCGGCCACCAGAACCACTGCCGGCTGATGATGGATATCATGGCCATGGCCTTCTGGACCGACGTCACCCGCGTCGCCACCTTCATGTTCGGCAACTCGGTGAGCGGCCGGAATTTCTCGTTCCTGCCCGGGGTGAGCATCAACCACCACGAGAGCTCGCACCACGAGAACAATGCCGACAAGCTCGAGCAGTACGCCCTGATGTCGACCTGGCACACCGAGCAGCTCGTCTACTTCATGGAGCGCCTCAAGGCGATCAAGGAAGGCGAGCGCACCCTGCTCGACAACAGCATGGTGCTGTTCGGCTCCGGCCTGAGCGACGGCAACGCCCACAATCCGCGCGACCTGCCGATCATCCTCGCCGGTCGCGGCGGCGGCACCCTGCTGCCCGGCCGCCACATCGCCTGCAAGGAGAACACCCCGCTGGCCAGCCTGTACGTCGAGATGCTGCGCCGCATGGGCCTGCCGATCGAGCAGTTCGCGGACTCGAAGGGACCGATCCCCGAACTCCTGCGCGCGTAGCCGCATCCGTTCTCAGCGGCGATGCCGGCGTTGGACTCCCCATTGCGCTCCACGAGGAGCGCGGCGGGTCGTCCGCCTTGGCCTCACCGCTGATAACGGCGCGGCTGGGTTGTACTTGGGGAGGGGGGGGAGGCGACTCGATTGGGATCAGGGAGTAGGGATCAGGGATCAGCGGTTAGAACGCCGCCCTTCGCCTTCGCCTTCGCCTTCGCCTTCGCCTTCGCACTTCGCACTTCGCACGTCGCACGTCGCACGTCGCACGTCGCACGTCGCACTTCGCACCAACCGCCTCACCGATCCGCCACCGACGCCACGATGATCGCTGTCCCAGCGATGGTGAATCCAGCGAGCGGCCCGATGGCGAGCAGCGCGTGCAGTCCTTCATGCACCACCGGCACCCACAGGCCGGCGGCGCCGAGCAGTACGCAGAGCGTGGCGTGCAGGGGCAGGCCGAAGATCACCGGGAGGTTGGCGCGCATCACCACCGCGCTGGCGATCAGGCCGACCAGCGCCGGTCCGACCATCAGGCGCGGCGAAAACGTCGGCTGCACCAGCAGCACGGTGGCCAGGGCGGCGACCGACGGGATGGTCGCGCCGATCAGCAGCGCGAGCAGCCAGAGTCCGAGGACCTGACGACGCCACTGCTCGTCGGCCATCTTGCGCACCTGGAGCACGGTCTCTTCCGGCGAAGCCATGCCGAAGCATGGCGGAGTCGGTGGGGAGTCGAGGCGGAGATGGAGGGCAGGGCAATGCGGAGTGGGGAGGGGGCGTGCGGAGAGGTGACGTGCGGCGTGCGGAGGGGTGACGTGCGGCGTGCCGAGAGGTGACGTGCGGCGTGCCGAGAGGTGACGTGCGGGGTGCGGCTTGCGACCTGCGGTGGGGACGCGTGCGACGTGCTGGGTGCCAGAGGCGGCCGCGCGCAGTGCGGAGTCGGAGCTGAGTGCCGCTGCGCATGCGCGCGCGCGATCGCATGCAGCAGCGCATGCGCGTGCAGATGTCAGCGCGATGCTGCTCAGCACATGCGCAACGCGCTCGCGCCGCGAACAGCGCCGCCGCTCTCCGCACGTTGCACTCCGCACATCGCACATCGCACATCGCACCGCCCCGAAAACCACCAGGCGGTATTCAGGTCAGATCTGCATAACTCATGTAAGGGGTGCCATTTACCTGCCCGGCGCGATGACTCAGCGCGGGCTCGGCATCAGCAGGGGAACGCGCTGCCGACCATTCC
>JACDEC010000566.1 GCA_013816645.1 Planctomycetota bacterium | reverse complement strand
GGCCGATGGTCAACGGCTCGACCATCGCCAGGGCGCGCAGGCCGAGCGCGGGCGCGACGATCACCTTGGCGGCGGGCGCCACCAGCCATTCGGCGAGCGCGCCATCGCGCTGCACGCCCAGCGTCTGGTTGCTCACGCAGCAGTTCGCCCGCCCGGCGCGGCACGACGGGCAGGCCCCGCAACTGGTGTAGGGGATGACCAGCGCCGCCATGCCGGGACGGATCCCCGGTCCGACGCCGGCGCCGACCGCTGAGACCACGCCCGACACCTCGTGTCCCGGGATCCGTGGATACGAAACCAGCGGATTGAGCCCGCGATAGGTGGTGAGGTCGGAGCCGCAGTAACCGACGTAGCGCACGCGCATCAGCACCTCGTCGGCGGCCGGGGTCGGCTGGGCGAGCTCGCGGTATTCGGCGTTGCCGGGGGCGGCGATGCTCAGGGCTTTCATGGGGCGCTCCGCGCAGACGGTGGATTCGGCATGCTCAACCGAGGTAGGGATAGTCACGTCGCACCAGGCCGAGGTCCTTGAGCCGGGTCCAGAAACCCGCCGGGATCTCGACCGCCGCCAGGGCCGCGTTGCTGCGCACCCGTGCCGGAGCCGTGGTATTGAGCGCGATCGACGCCACGCCGGGGGCCGAACGGGCGAAGCGCACGCAGGCCGCGGCCGGTTCGACGTCCCAGTCCTGGCAGGCCGCGATGAAGCGCTTCCGCCAGGCGAAGAGCTGCTGGTCGGCGGGATCGCGCGGATCCGGACGGCGGTAGTCGAAGAATGCGCCGCCGGTGAGGAAGCCGGCATGGAAGACCGCCGAGTTGATCACCGTGACACCGCGCGCGCGCAGCTCGGCGATCAGCGCCAGCACCTCGGGCGGATGGTGCAGGATGGTGAAGCTGCAGGCGAGCATCGCCCAGTCGATGTCCACGCGGTCGACGAGCTCGCGGATCACCCGCCAGTCCTTGGCGCCGATGCCGATCGCGGCGACCTCGCCGGCGCGCTTGAGCGCATGCAGCGAGCGGTAGGCGCCGACGATGTCGCCCAGCCGGGATGCGCGTTCGTCGGCGGAGGCGGCGCGCGCGAGATACTCGTCGGGATCGTGGACCGACACCAGGCTCGGCCGGTAGGGATCGCCGAGCAGCGCGCAGCCCTGGCGCCAGCAGGCGAGGATGCCCTCCTCCGAGATCGCCTGCTCGGCATCGTGCTCGAGGTCGACCCAGGCCCCGGGTTCGAAGGTCGGCTCGGTCCCGCGCAACGGCACGCGCAGCCAGCCCAGCTTGTTGCTGATCACCACGTTCGCGGGGGCCACGTCGAGTGCGCGCAGCGAACGGCCGATCGCCTCGAGCGCGAGCCCGGCGCCATACTTGCCCGCGCAGTCGAGGACCGCGGGATTCGCCGCGGCGACGCACTCGGCGATCAGGGCGCGACGCATCGGCTCGGCCATCGGCCGGTAGAGGTTGCCGAGCGCACTGGTGCCGAAAATGACTGGCGGTAGATGCAGATCGAGGGATGCCTGGACCCTCGACCGGACCACACTCGGCTGCGATGCGTGTGCTGATTCCATGATTCAAACCAGCATCCGGTGGCAGGACATGCGGGTGATGCTACCCTGCTGGCGCTAGCCTGGCCATGCCCAGACCTGTCATCACCTATCGATCATTGACTATCCATGAGCCAGACCCCGAGCTTCCTCAGCCCCCAGGTGACGGCGTTCCGCCGCTTCCACCTCGAGCTGGTGCCGGACCCCCACGCGGCGCTGACCACGGTGTGCGGCGGATGGGAACGGTGCGCGCGCGACTATGCCATCGCCAGGCCGACCTTTCCCTACCTGGCCATCGAGGTCGTGGCGAGCGGCGCCTGCGAGGTCGAACTCGCCGGGGTCTGGCACCTGCTGCGCCGGGGCGGCTGCTTCGTCTACGGCCCTGGCGTCGAGCATCGCCTGCGCGTCGTCGCTCAACGGCTGCCCAAGAAATACTTCATCGATTTCACCGGTCCCGAGGCGCGACGCCTGCTCGAACGCGCAGGGCTGCCACCCGGCACCGTCGCGCAGCTCGCCGATCCCACGCTGATCCTGGCCCGGATCGACGCGGTCATCGCCGCCGGCACCCGACCAGGCGCATCGGTGCAGGCGATCTGCGACGCGCTGCTGCGCGCCGTCCTGCTCACGCTCGCGGATGCCGCCACACCGGCCACGGCGAACGGTTCGCGTGCCCACGCCACCTACCTGCGCTGTCGCCGTTGGATCGAGGACCGCGACGGCGCGATCGCTTCGTTGGCCGAGGCCGCGACCGGCTGCCGCGTCGACCCCGCCTACCTCTGCCGCCTGTTCCAACGCTTCGCTAGCGAAACCCCCTACGATCTCGTCCGCCGCCTGCGCGTGCGGCGCGCCGCCGACCTGCTGCGCGAGCCGAGCCGTTCAGTGGCTTCGATCGCCGACGAGCTCGGCTTCAGCAACCCGTTCCATTTCTCGCGCGCGTTCAAGCGCGTGTTCGGCCTGCCACCATCGGCTTTTCGCCGCGGCACCTGATGCCGGAAAACAGCGACGCGGTGGCCACCGCTCAGGCGACCACCGCGCGCGGATTGAAGGACTGCCGTCCGTTCAGCCGGCGCCGCCGACCGCACCGACCACGCTGACGTTGTCGAACACCGCGATCGACGGGGCCCCATCCGCGGTGCTGGTGACGGCCAAGCCGATCGACAGGTTGCTGCCCATGGCGATGGCCGCCGTGCCCACCAGCTGCCAGGTCACGCCATCCATCGATTGGTAGGCGCTGATGGTGCCGCCC
>JACDEC010000565.1 GCA_013816645.1 Planctomycetota bacterium | reverse complement strand
CTGCTGGTCAGCGAGCGCGGCGCGATGCAGGCCTGCGGGACGATGATCCCCCAGGTGCGCGCGCGCGGCGACCACGACTCCGAGCTGGTGATGCACGCGATGATGCTCGACGAGGCCCGCCATTGGGAGGGGCTCAACCGCATCTTCGTCGAACTGCGCAGCGCGCCGACCCCGATCGCCGAGTGGAAGGAGATGCTCGGCATCAACCTGCTGATCATGCGCGGCGCCAGCTTCGACCAGTGGCTGTGGGGCATCCAGATCTGCGACATCATCGCCGGCCACCTCTACGCCGCCTTCAAGGCCTCGACCGACTCCAAGCCGGTGCAGGCGCTATTCGGCGGCTTCCTGCGCGACGAGGCCCGCCACCACCGCTTCTGCCACCTGTTCTTCAGCCGCGAGGCCGCGCGCTTCACGAGCGCGGAACGGGCGCGCTACCGACTGCACGGCCGCAAGCTGGTCGGCAAGTTCGAGAAGATGATCTGCGGCCGACTCGCCGACGACATGCGCCGCATCGGCGCCGACCCGGTGCGGGTCTTCGAGAAGATCGCCGCGCAGGTCGAGAAGACCGCGGACGAGTACGGATTCGTCGGTGGGCCGAGCGCGAGCAACGCCGCCGCGAGTGCCGACGCCGAGGTGTAGGGAACTCGACGTCGGCTCATCCGTCCAATCCGTTGCGGAGGATCCCATGCGCTGGCTGCTACCCTGGCTGCTGACCGCCATCGTCGTCGCTGCCGACGCGCGCTTCGTTCCCAGCGGTCCAGCGACCTTCCAGGGAGCACACCTAGGGTTGGACGCGCCCGGTGGCGCCTGGGATTTCGTCCTCGCCCTGCAGCCAGCCGCGGATCGGCAGGAGATCGACCTCGCCACCGTCCAACGTGCGTGCTGGCTCGAATCCGTAGACCCCCAGGAAACCTGGCCGCTCAATGGCGCGCATGCCGCAGTGCCGCCGACGCCAGCCACGGTCACCGAGAGCGCGGTTCGCGCCGGACGGATGGTCATCACCGCCCGCGAGTGGCGACCCGGCGAGCAGCAGCGCTTGAACGCGCCGATCGGGGTTCTGCCGGTACGCGTGGCACTCGTCGCGGTGATCCTGGCGGATGGCCGCGCGGTCGGCGACCACGGCCCGATCGATGGCACCGCGGGCTGGGTGCCGCCTCCCTGAGCTCAGGTGACCAACGGCTCGCGGGTCCAGGCGCGCACGGTGTTGGCTTCGGCTTCACCGGCGATGCCGCCGTCCCCGCCCTCGAGTTCGGCGGCTTCGCGGGCGATGGCTTGGGGCATCAGTCGACCCAGCTCGCTGATGAGACGGGTGAGATCGTTGAGGTTGGCGATGGCGATCTGGGCGAGATGGCGGTCGTGGTGGGCGAGCGCGGTGGTGTGCAGCATCTCGTAGGTGATCGCCGCCAGGTTGAGCGCGGTGTAACCGTCACGCAGGAAGCGCGACGCCCCGTGTTCGCGCAGGCGCGCGAACAGCCCGGTGAATGCGCCGGTGACGTTGGTCATCGCCCGCCGGAAGCGGCCTGTGCCGGTGGCTCGTCCGCCGATGCCTTCGAGGTAGTTCTCGAGCACCGACACGTGCTGGCCCAGGGTTTGTTCGACCGCGTGGGCGGCGCGCGCTACTTCGGGCAGGTCATCGAGGTGATCGGTCTGGCGATGCTGGGCGACCTCGTCGTGGATGTGCTTCTCCACCGCGAGCATGTCCTGCACGTGCTTGATCAACCACTCCTGGCGGGTTTCGTACTGCTTGTCGTGGGCGACCATGGGACCTCCGCGGCGCGTGAGCGCGTGAACGAGCCCAGTGATTCTACACCGGGCCGATCAGCGAACGCCTTCGCGCCGGGAGCTCTCTACGACAACGAAGGGGGCAGCGACGAAGGGCCGCGCAGGCCGCATGGTGATGCCCATCTCGCTGCGCGCTTGCCCCGATGCTGGGTAGAATCAAGCGACGGTGGAGGCGCCATGGAACCGATCCAGCAGACCTTCTTGGCATCGCGGGCGCGCGACCCGCGTCGCTCGGGCACCAGCCGCGGTGGTCAGACCCGCGCCGCCTTGCGACGGCTGGTGCGCGCCGAACACCAGGTCATCGCCTGCTTCACCGCCGGCATGGAGCGCATCGCCGATGTGGAGCTGCGCGCCGACGTGGGACGGATGCGCGCCGATCTCGAGCGCCACGTCCTCGAACTCTCCGAGATCATGCGCCTGCTGGGCGAACGGCCGCCCGGGATGCGGCTCGACCTGCGTGGCCGAGTGCTGCGGCGCTGGACGTCGCTCGCGGCGCGACGCGGAGACGGCGCCGTGATCCATGCCCTGCGCGCGCGGGTGCGCCGGCTGGATCGCCGCTACGACCGCGCCCTGGCCTGGGACCTGCCACTCGAGGCCGGTGCCAACCTGCTCACCAACCAGCTCGACCTGCGCCGTCATCGTCAGCAGTTGCGCAACGCGCAGCCGCAGGGTGCCTGACCGTCTCGGCGAGCGCCGAGCGCACGGTTATCGCCGAGTCGTCCCGGCGATCGGCACGCTCAACGCGAACTGCGCGCCGGATGGCGTGTTGGCGATCAGCTGGACGCGTCCGGAGAGCGCCTGCGCATTGGCCAGGATCAGCGCGAAGCCCAGGCCGATCCCCGGCGTACCCGGTTGCACGAGGCCCTCGCTGCACGCGGCGGCGATGCGTTCGGCGAGGTCGCTCGCCAGGCCGGGGCCGCTATCGCTGACGCTCCAGCGCATGCTGGTCCCGTCGAGGTGCGCGTCGATGCGCACCTGACCGCCGCGCGGTGTATGCC
>JACDEC010000564.1 GCA_013816645.1 Planctomycetota bacterium | reverse complement strand
CTTCCTGGATGCCTTCTGCGACGCTCGACACGCTGCGACGGCGCGCAGACCTCATCGAGCGCACCCGCGATTTTTTCCGCAGCCGCGGCGTGCTCGAAGTCGACACGCCGGTCCTGCAGGGCGGAGCCAACCTCGACCACGGCGTCGTGCCGATGCGCTGCGAGGACCGCTTCCTGCCCACCAGTCCCGAGCATCCGCTCAAACGGCTGGTGGCTTCGGGCAGCGGCGCGGTGTGGACCTTGGCGCCGGCGTTCCGCCGCGGCGAACTCGGAAAGCGGCATGGTCCCGAATTCCGCATGCTCGAGTGGTACCGGCCCGGCTGGGACGACCAGGCCATCGCCGCGGAGACTGTCGATCTGCTCGAAGCGCTCAGCGGATTGCGCGGCGGCAGCGAACGGGTGAGCTGGCGCGAGGCCTTCCGCCAGCACGCCGGCTGCGACCCGCGCACCGCCAGCGACGCCGACCTGCGCGAGCGCCTCGGGATCGACGCCGACGCCGCCGGTGGCGATCGCGAGATCGCCCTCGACCTGCTGCTCACCCGCGATGTCGAACCGCACCTCGGCCGCGGGCGCTGGACGTTGCTGGTCGATTACCCCGCCAGCGGAGCGGCTCAAGCGCGCCTGCGCCGCGACGCCGAGGGCGAACTGGTCGCCGCGCGTTTCGAGGTCTACCGCGACGGCGTCGAACTCGCCAACGGCTACTGGGAATTGACCGATGCGGCCGAGCTCGATGCGCGCCTGGAAGGCGAACGCGCGGGCCGCGGCGACCCGACCGTGCGCCGCGATCAGCGCTTCGCGGCGGCGATGAGCGCTGGCCTCGGCGACTGCGCCGGCGTCGCCGTCGGCTTCGATCGCGTGGTCATGCTCGCCCTCGGCCTGGGCAGCGTCGCCGAGACCCAGGCCTTCGCCTGGGACCGGGCCTGAGCGACATTACCCCCGGTTACTGCCCCGCGGTGTCCTCGTCGCTGGCGCGGCGCCGGCGGTCGGTCTCCTGCTGGAGCCGAGCGCGCTGCACGAATTGGCGCAGGACGCGGTTGGCGACGGCGATGTCGCTGATGCGGTGCTTGAGCTCGCAGGTGCAGTTGAAGATCAGCGAATCGAAGGTGATGTCGCCAGTCGGCGCGAATCCGCGGCGGTCGTTGGCGGCGATGGCCTTGAGCAGGGTGCGCTGGCTGACCAGCGGATCCTTGATCCCGCGGATCGCCCAGGTGAATGGATGCTGGCCGGTGACGACCTCGTAGACCACGATCGCCCAGCTGTAGATGTCGCCGCGCAGGTCGACGCGGCCCTCGTGCTCGCCGGTCAGCGCGAAGAACGCCTGCTCGGGCGAGGCGTACTTCGGCGTCAGCAGCACGGTCTCGCGCGACGAGCGGCGCGATCGCCAGCGGGCGATGCCGAAGTCGGCGATCTTGCCCTGGCCGGGTCCGAAGATCAGGATGTTCTGCGGCTTGATGTCGCGGTGGGCGACCTGGTGGGCGTGTGCCTCCTTGATGCCCTCGGTGGCGGTGATCACCGCCTCGATCAGCGAGATGCGGTCGAAGCCGGGCAGCCGGCGGCGCTGCTTGATCACCCGGTCGAGCGAGCCGAAGCGCGCGCGCACCGTGATCATGAACGGGATTATTTTGAGCGGGAAGAACTCGGACAGTTCTTCGGGCATGTCGATGGGCAGTTCCGCGTCGCCGTATTCGATGACCGGCAGGATCGCGGCGCTGCGCCGCGAGAGGATCATGGTCTTCTCGCACTCGATCTTGAAGGCGCCGAAGGCGCTGATCGCGTCGCCGAGTTCGTCGATCGCCGGCACGAAGATCTTTACCGCGACGTCCTCGCCGTGGTAGTGGCCGCCGTAGACGATGGTTTCGCGGCTGGCCTTGGCGATCGGCTCGACCAGCTGGACCTGCTGGGCGAGGAAGACCTCCTTGAGCGTCGCCTCGAAGGCCGCCTGGTGGGCCAGGCGACGGCGCAGGGTCTCGCTCGCCGCGGGATGCGCGGTGGTCGTGTCGTGGTCGTCCACGCCCTGATCAGCCACGGTGGCCCCCGGAGCGTGGACTCCGCGACGCTGCTGCTGCAGAAGAGCTGGTCGAACGACCCAGGGAATGTCCGTATTGCAGCCGCCCGCGTCGCATCGAAAGCGTTGTAAGGCCTGCGAGGCGGAAACGCCAGCCCAGGGATTGTCGGTACCAGCAGACGTTGCCGCGCCAGATCACCCGCACCGCGCCACGTCCAGCCGACACCGGCCCGGACCAGCCGAGGTAGCGACGGCGGTGCGGATCGCTCCAGCGGGCCCGCCAGCCGAACTGGCCGCTGGTCAGTGAGAGCGCCCGGCAGCTGCGGCCATCGGCGAGGATGAGGTCGAGGTGCGCCGGCCCATGGCCGCGGTGGCTCAGCAGGCTAGCCGGTACGCGACGCATGGCGCTGCCTGACCGCGGCGACGCCGCCGCCGACCGGTCCGGGCAGATCCATCAGCCGGGTCCAATCGGCCTCGGACAGCACCGTCGACTCCTCGATGAGCATGATCGGCACCGCATCGTCCACCCGGTAGGCCCGGCGGGTCGCGCGATCGGTGGATACCAGGCGGCCGTCCACCAGCTTCAAGGGCACCCGCGCCTCCGGGCAGACCAGGAGGTCGAAGAGGTCACGGTCAAAAGGGAGCGGTAGTTCCATAAGTGTGTGACCGCGGCAGCGGTCGTTTGCATCGGCTTCGCGCCGTTGCTACGCTCATCCCTCCATGGCGCCAAGCGCAGCAGTCGCCGCGGGCGCGCGTCAGGTTACGGTCATCGGCCATAAC
>JACDEC010000563.1 GCA_013816645.1 Planctomycetota bacterium | reverse complement strand
TTGATGAAGGCGCAGGCGCGCTCCTCGGAGTCGCCGCCGATCTCGCCGATCATGATGATCTGCCTGGTCTCGGGGTCGTCCTGGAAGAGCCGCAACGCATCGATGAAATCGGTGCCCTTGATCGGGTCGCCGCCGATGCCGATGCAGGTCGACTGGCCGAGGCCGGCGTTGGTGCTCTGGAACACGGCTTCGTAGGTCAGGGTGCCCGAACGGCTGACGATGCCGGTCGATCCGCGCTTGTGGATGTAGCCCGGCATGATGCCGATCTTGCATTCGTCGGGGGTGATCACGCCCGGGCAGTTGGGGCCGATCAGGCGGGTTGTGCTGTGCTCGAGGCGCTTCTTCACCGCGTACATGTCGCGCGCCGGGATGCCTTCGGTGATCGCCACGACCAGGGGCAGGCCGGCGTCGATGGCTTCGAGGATCGCGTCCGCAGCGCCGGCCGGCGGCACGAAGATCATGCTCGCGGTGGCGCCGCCCTGGGCGACCGCCTCGGCGACGGTGTTCCACACCGGGAACGCCTTGCCCTTGTCCGAGGTCCAGGTCTGACCGCCCTTGCCGGGCGTGACGCCGCCGGCGAACTGGGTGCCGTACTCGACCGCGCCGTTGGAATGAAAGGTGCCCACCTTGCCGGTGATGCCCTGGCAGATCAGTCGGGTCTTCTTGTCGACGAGCACAGACATGGTCGGATTCCCTGCTCAGTTCTTCTTGGGGTCGGCTGGGGCGGCGTAACGCGGCCGGTCGATGGCATCGATGAGTTCGAACACCCCGGGCGCGATACGCCGGAGCTGCAGCACCAGGCGGCGGTCGGCGGTGCCGGCGGTGATCTCGACGACATAGTCGAGCGGTGCCGCGGCCGGTAGCGCGCCATCTTCAGCAGGCGGAGCGACCGGCGCATGCTCGGCCGGCGGCGTGACGGTGATGTCGACGGGATGCTGATCGCGCATCCAGCTCGCGTGCTTGGTCAATTGGCTGGTCACCGGCCCCGCCAGGTTGACCAGGGGATGCTCTCCGGTGAGTTGGCCGGCCGCGGCCAGCTCGTGCAGCTTGGTCGCCAGCAGGGTCGCTCCGGCGAGGTCCTCGGCGGGCGTCGGCAGGTCATTGCGCGGCAATTCCAGCTGCGGGGTGCGCAGCATGAAATAGAGCGCGCCACCGATCAGGATCGCGGCGATGGCGACGATGATCTTGGCCTTGTGCTGGTCGACCAGGCTGGGCCCGGCCCCCGGGTGCGCACGCGACATGTCAGCGAGCTCCCGCCACGCGCGCGGCCTTGTACTCGGCGGCGGCCTTCGCCGCCTTGGTGCAGCCATCGCGCAGGTCATCGGCGGCGATGACCTTGAGCCCGCTCTCGGCGATCAGCTTCTTGCCCTGGGCGACGTTGGTGCCTTCGAGCCGCACGACCAGCGGGCGATCGAGGCCGACCTCCTTCACCGCGGTGAGCACGCCGTTGGCGATGGTGTCGCACTTCATGATGCCGCCGAAGATGTTGATCAGGATCGCCTCGACCGATGGGTCCTTGAGGATGATCTTGAAGGCGGTGGTGACCTTCTCGGCGGTCGCGCCGCCGCCGACGTCGAGGAAGTTGGCGGGGAAGGCGCCCCAGGGCTGGCCGTACATCGCGATCGCGTCCATGGTCGCCATCGCCAGGCCGGCGCCGTTGACCATGCAGCCGATGTTCCCGTTGAGCTTGACGAAGGCCATGTCGTGGTTCTTGGCTTCGAGTTCGCTGGGGTCCTCCTCGTCGGGATCGAGCATCGCCGCGATCTCGGGATGGCGGAACAGCGCGTTGTCGTCGAACGACATCTTGCTGTCGAGCGCGACCACCTCGTCGTCGACGGTGACCACCAGCGGGTTGACCTCGAGCATGTCGGCGTCGGTCTCGATGAAGCACCTGGCCAGGGCCTGCGCGGTCTTGACCAGCGCGCCGACCTGGGGCGCGGTCAGACCCATGGCGAAGCCGAGGCGGCGCACCTGGTAGGCGCCCAGGCCGACGTGCGGATCGAAGTGGGTGCGCAGGATCTTGTCGGGCGAGTGGTGCGCGACCTCCTCGATGTCCATGCCGCCTTCGCTCGAGACGATCAGCACGGGCAGGCTGGCGGCGCGGTCGAGCAGGATCGAGAGGTAGAGCTCCTTGGCGATGCGGCAGCCGTCCTCGACGTAGACGGTCTTGATGCGCTTGCAGCCGTCGCCGGTCTGGATGGTCTTCAGCCAGTTGCCGAGCAGCTTGGCGGCGACTTCCTTGGCCTGGGCCGGCGACTTCACCACCTTCACGCCACCGTCGAGCACCTTGGCGGTCATCGCCTGGTCGGCGTAGACCGTGCCCTTGCCGCGACCGCCCGCGTGGATCTGGCTCTTGACCACCACCACCGGCGAACCGAGTTCGCTGGCAGCGGCGGCGACCGCGTCGGCGGTGTGGCAGGCGACGCCGCGCAGCACCGGGACGCCGTAGGTGCGGAACAGCTGCTTGCCCTGGTATTCGTGGATCTTCATGACGCCTCGCGGGTTGACTACCATGCGCCGCCACGCGGGGGTGTCCAGCCCGGCAACGTGGGCCGAGGGCTGCGCCAAGCCCGAAGCAAGCCGCGAACCGGGACTTTCTTCACTGCGCGCGGTGTGCCGGTGGTGTGCCTCTGATGGTGGTCGTGCTGCTGGCGCCCTCACGCGGGCCGCCCACAATCCAGGCATGGTCGACGTGGTGGTTCCGATCGTTGCCGCCGATGCCGCCGGCATCGCCGCGCAGGCACACCAGGCGCGCGCCGAGGGCGCCGATCTCGTCGAGGTCCGGCTC
>JACDEC010000100.1 GCA_013816645.1 Planctomycetota bacterium | reverse complement strand
GCGCAAGATGAAGCGCGGCAGCGGCAAGAAGGAAAGCGAACTGGCGGGATGGTTCGACCTGGTGGCCTACGATCAACCGCGGCGCTGGCGGGTGCTGTGGCCGAACTCGGACAGCGTGAAGCACGAACTGGTGCGCGCGTTCGCCCGCGACATGAACCTGCCCGGCGCGCTGATGCTGCCGCGCAGCCTCGGCGTCCAGGACGACATCATCCAGCACCTGACGGCCGAGCGTTGGCAGTACAACCAGGACCTGAAGCGCAAGGCGTGGACGAAGATCGGGCGCTTCAACGACTACTGGGATTGCAGCTACTACAATCTGGCGCTGGGTCAGTACTGGCTGACCGAGCACCCCAACTACCGGCCGACCGGCGGCCCGGTCGCGCAGCGCCCGCAGCGTGACGACGACACCCCGAACCTGTCGTGGTCAGAAAACCTGGGGTGGCAGTGAATTGGGCGGCAAATACCGATTGGAACGACGAACAGCGCAAGCCGCTGCGCGGGCTTCCCGCCGGCCGCAACCGCGAGACCGTCGACATCGTGGTCTGCCCGATGTGCCGCGCGCGCGAGACCAAGCGTCACAGCGTGGTGGGCGTGATCGGCTATTGGTTCTGTGAACGTTGCGACTGCCGTTGGAAGGAACCCGCAGAAACTGGCCAGGGAAAGGCCCAGATCGCCTAGCAACTGCCGACGCCGTGGCGCTTTGGGTATTCGCCCAAGGACTTCCACCACCCACAACGCGGATCGTCTACGGTGCGTGCTTGCATGGCTAGCAACGCCGACATCACCGCACAGTTGGCACTGTGCACCGCGCTTGGCCTGACCGACCAGCAGATGGTCGATCTGGCGCGGCGCGCGAAGGCCGACCTGCTGTCCAGCGGGCGGCCGACCGTCGGCTACCGCGTGAACGGCCAGGAGTTCACGTTCTCGCTGTTCCAGGCCCAGCAGCTGGAAGCGTACCACCAGGAACGCGTCGACGGACGCGGCGCGGCGCAGATGCGCATGTCCACAGCCGAGTTCGGCTAATGGTCCTGACCGCCGCCAGCACCGACCGGATCCTGGGATCGTGGGGCGTCACGCTCGCCGACCCGATGGACGTGTCGGCCGACAGCGGCCCGAACGTCGGCGCGCGCGGCGAATGGCTGTACGACAACGACCCCTTGGCCAAGGCGGTAGTCGAAACGATCCTGGCCGGCGCGCTGGGCACCAGCGGGCTGGAATACCACAGCCTGTACCAGGCCGACGATGCCGAGAAGGCCAGCGACGCGGAAGTTGCGGTGCGCAAGCAGATCGCGCGCCGGCTGCGCTGCGCGACGCGCGGGACGCGCTTCGACGCCAATGGCGTGCTGTCGCGGCGCGAGATGTCCGCGGTGACCCTGGCGTCGGCGATCACCCGCGGCGACAGCTGGTCGGTGCGCTGCTGGTTGCCCAACCGACCCGGCCGCCAGACCCACGCGACCTGCTGGCGCATCATCCACAGCGCCCGGGTGTGCAACCCGCAGTGGCGCGCGGACAGCGAACACTTCCGCCAGGGCATCGAACTCGACGACAGCGGCGACCCGATCGCCATCCACGTGCTGTCGGCGCACCCCGCGTCGCGGGTGACCAAGTCGCGCGAATGGGTGCGCGTCGCGCTGTACGCGCCCGACGGTTCGCCCAACGTCACCCACCATTGCGTGCACCGCATCCCCGGCCAACTGCGCCCGGTCGGCTGGTTCGCGCCGGTCATCCAGCTGATGCGCCTGTTCGGCCGCACGCTCGAGGCCAAGACCGTGGCCGATTCGCTCAAGGCCAGCATGGGCCTGATCTGCGAATGCGAGGATCCCGAAGGCATGGCCGACGCCGACGCCAACGGCGCGGTGCTGACCGGCAACACCAAGATCGTCCCGGGCAAAGTCTATTACGTGCGCAAGGGCACGGTCTGGAAGGAACTCAACTTCCAGTACAACGGCCAGGACTTCGCGTCGTGGTTCGACGTGGTGATGACCAACCTGTGCGCGCCGTTCCGGGTCCCGCCCGAGTTCGTGCTGCAGCGCCTGACCCGTTCGAACATGGCCAGCAGCCGGGTCGCCCTGGCGCAGGCCTACGCCACGTTCCACAGCACCCAGAACGACCTGATCGGGTCGACCGAGGATCCGTGGAACCATTCGGTGATCCACGAAGACCTCGCCCGCGGCACCCTGGGCATCGCCGCCCCGGCGGAAGTCGAAGCGCTCGACCGCCTGCTGTCCGGTCACTACATGCGCCCGCCGCGCTGGATGCCCGACCCGATGCGCGAAGGCCAGGCCGCCGCGCTGTGGGTGCACCAGTTGGGCAAGTCGCCGACGTCGGTCTACGCCGACCAGGGCGAGTCCTTTGCCGACCAGGTCGTGCAGCGCGCGCAGGACGATGCGCTGATGGAGCAGCACGGGGTGGAACTCGCCCCGGCCAACGCCAAGGGCAAGCCGACCAGCCCCTCCGGCGACGACAACGCCGCGGTCGACGACGACGCCCCGCGCGGCCGACCCAAGGACGACGACGGCGCGGTCGCCGGCGAACCCGTCGCGCAGGGGGATGCATGACCGTCACCGCCCAGCCCGTTACCACACGTCGGCTGCGCACCGGCACCGTCACCACGGCGCCGATGGGCGTCGATCGCGAGACCGGCACCATTCGCGGCGCGTCGGCGATCCAGACCGGCGAAGCGCTGGGCCACGGCCTGCTGATCGACGCCATTGCGCTGGGCCAGGTCGAACGCCTGGGCAACGCCGGCAAGGCGATCAAGGTCCGCTTCAACCACCCCGGCATGTGCAATGACGGGCTGGGCTATCTCGCCGGTCACGCCAGCAACTTCGCGATCGACGGCGACAAGACCCGCTGCGACATCGTGCTGTCCCAGACCGCGAAGAAGAGCCCGCACGGCGATCTGCACGGCTACGTCCTGGACCTCGCCGAGCAGCACCCGGGCGACTTCGCCCTGTCGATCGCCTTCAGCGGCTACGCGGTCTGGAAACTGGCCGACGGCAGCGAGATCGATGTGCGCGACGAATCGCTGTACGTCGATGACGGCTGGGACGGCTACTACCGCCGGCCCGACACCGCCACCAGCGACCTGCCGTACGCCCGGGTCGAAGCCCTGGGCGCAGTCGACTTCGTCGACGAAGCCGCCGCCAACCGCGACGGCCTGTTCGCCGCGACCTTCGCCGCGCACGGCAGCGCCAAGGCCGGCGAAGCCTACGCCGCGCTCGACGCCCTGCTGTCCCGCTACCAGGTCGGGATCGACCAGGCCGAACAGCTGGCCGCCACCTATTTCGCGGCCCGTCGCCGCACCCCAACCACCACGACCTCCACCAAGGATCCGTCCATGAAGCTTTCCACCGCCGCCCTGCTCGTGCTGCTCACCGCCGCCAGCTGCCCCGCCGACATCGCCTGCATCAAGGAGATGGCCGAGGCCGAAAAGGACGAAGGCGAGATCCGCGCCGAACTCGCCAAGCGCGAGCGCGACGCCCAGGTCGCCACCCTCGCCAGCCTGCGCGCCGAACTCGGCGCCAAGGACACCGCCCACGGCGAAGCCATCAAGGCCGCCAACGACAAGGCAGCCGCGCTCGAGACGCAGCTGGCCGACGTGCAGAAGAAGCACGACGCGCTCGCCGCGCTCAAGTCGGGCGCCTCGCGCGACCCTGGCGGCGACCATCTCGCCGACCCCACGACCGGCCTCTCCGGCGAGGCCAAGTGGAGCGCCGAGTTCAAGGCCAGCGCCAAGCTGCAGGAGCAGTTCGCGCTCGGCGGCGAAGCCGGCTACCTCGCATTCAAGCGCGACGAGGCGCTGAAGGCCAAGGTCCGCGGCTAAGTCGACGACGGCGGCGGCGCAGCGTGCGCCGCCGCTGATCGGCCCAGGCATCCATTCCCTTTCCACCGTCCCCATCACCACCCCCCGAGGATCCCATGACCGCACTCACCCAGGACACCAACCGCAAGGTCACCGGCGGCAACGGCGGCACGCGCATGCCGCTGCTCGCCTCTGCCATCTGTTTCGTCGGCAGCTTGCTCACCCGCACCACCACGGGCTTCATCAACCGCCTGGTCGCGGGCGAACCGTTCGCCGGCGTCGCCATGCAGCGCATCGAACTCGCCGACCACCCGGCATCTGGCGCGGCCAACGGTGACCGCTTCGTCACCGCGATGACCGGACGCTTCCTGATGCGCCTGGCGCTGGCCGTGACCGCATCCGACGCCATCAAGCGCCGCAAGGTCTACGCCAGCGACGACAACGCCTTCACCTTCGCCGCCGCGGGCAACACCTACGTCGGGGAAGTGGTCGAGATCGAAAGCACCAGCGTCGCGATCGTCGAATGCACCACGGTCGAAAACCGCGACGCCGCCCCCGGAATCAACGGTGTCGTCGCCATCGCCGACGCCGCGGTGACGCTCGATATGACCCACGTCGGCAAGATCGTGCACCAGCCGGTGACCGCGGCCCGCGTCGTGACCCTGCCGCCCGCGGCGGACTGGATCGGGAAGTACATCACGATCGTCAACACCGGCGGCGCGTTCGCGATCACCATCACCCCGAACGGCGCCGAAAAGGTCGGCAGCGCAGCCAGCCTGGTGCAGACCGCCACCCGCGGCCGTTCGACCACGCTCTACAGCACCGGCGTGACCGGCGACGAAGTGGCGATCATCGCCAACCAGTAAGCGCCCACACATCCCGGGCCGTCCGCGGCTGTCCCTGCACCCCACGTCGCGTTTGCGGCGTGGGGTTCGGTGGCACCGGGCGCCGCCCACCATCCACAGCCACCAACCCCACGAGGTATCCCCCATGTCCCGCATCACCGATTACGGCGTGAAGGCCGCTCTGCTCGCCCGCCTCGACGCCATCGACAAGTCCAAGGGCCTGCTTGCCCTGGCGCTGATGATCCCGTCGCTGCTCGCCGCCGGCCAGTCCGAGAAGTACCCCTGGCTGGGCACCAGCCCGAGCATGCGCGAATGGATCTCGCAGCGCCTCGAGAACGCGCCCCAGTCGTTCGACCTGTCGATCCCGAACAAGAAGTACGAGAACAGCTCGTCCATCCCGCTCGACATGGTCAACAACGACAAGCTCGAGATGGTGCAGAACTACATCAACGGCCTGGCCGACACCTATCCCCTGTGGATGGTCGAATTGATCGCAGCGGTGATCAACAGCGGCACCACCCTGACCGCCTTCGACGGCCAGCCGTACTTCAGCGCGTCGCACAGCTTCGGCTTGAGCGGCACGTTCAGCAACCTGCTGAACTCGGCGGCGAGCGGCAACGCGTCGGCGATCACCGCGCTGGAAGCGGCCAACGCCCTCAACCTGGCCATCGAGACCATGAAGATCCTGCCCGACGACCAGGGCCGCCTGATCAAGAACGAGGCAATGAAGAAGGTCACGCTCGTCTACAAGGCCGGCACCGCCAACGCCGCGGCGATCCGCACGGCGCTGACCCAGGGCACCCTGTCCAGCGGCGCTGGCATGGTCGACAACCCGCTCAAGGGCCAGGACATCGAGATCGACGCCGTGGCGTCGGGCCTGATCACCACCGCGGCCACCAAGGTGTCGCTGTTCCGCCGGGTCGCCGACGGCGGCAAGCCGATCATCTTCCAGGAGAACCTGGCCGACCGCATGGTCAGCATGATGACCGCTGTCGACAATCCCTACGTCGTGAAGAACGACGCCTGGTTCGTCGGTCTCAAGTGCGTCGGCGGCGTTGGCTTCGCCATGCCCAACGACGCGCTGCAACTGACCTTCGTCTAAGTCCGATCGGACGGGTTCCGGGGCGTCGCCACACACGGCGCCCCGGTTCCCATCCGACCGTATCGACGTCGGTCACCCCAGCGAGGTTCCCATGCACTTCCCCATTCTGCGCGCCCGGCGCGCCTTCGCCGACCCCCACGGCGGCACGTTCCGCCTCGAAGCCGGCCAGGTCCTGGACTGGTCCGACCCGGTCGTGCAGCGATTCTTCCGCGCGAACCTCGGCTGGGACGCCTTCGCCATCGAATGGGCCGAGCCCGTCGAAGCCGAGGTCGCCAGCACCGACGACGCCAAGGACCTGGCCGCCGCGCAGGCGTCGCTGCAGGCCGAACAGGCTGACCACGCCGCGACCCGCGCGCAGGTCGCCAGCCTCGAGCAGGAACTGGCCAAACTCGCCGCGCGTCTGGCCGATCTCGCCGAGGATGCCGGCGATGGCGCCGACGGCGAGCAGCCGGACGCCGGCGACGCGCAGCCGACCAAGCCCGCAGCCAGCAAGCCCCGGGCTCGCCGGTAAGGACGCAGGGCGATGGCCGGGCGCTACGATCTCAAGATCCGCCAGGGGGCCAGCTTATCGCTGCCCCTGTCCTGGGCGTACACCGGCATCGACTTCACCGGCGCCACGGCGCGGGCGAAGATCGTCAGCGCCTTCCCGTTGGGCACCATCCTGGCCACGCTGACCTGCCCCGTGACCTCGGCCGCCCTGAGCAGCATTACGGTCACCGTGTCGATGACCGCCACCGAGACCGCGGCGCTGTCGACCACATCGACCAAGCGACAGGCCAAGCTGGGCGAATGGGACATCGAGATCGTGCTCGGTGATGGGCGGGTGCTGGCCATGCTCGAAGGGGCGGTCTGGCTGACCCAGGAATCGACGCGATGACCAGCGTCGCCGTCACCGTGGTCAGCCCGCCGGTTACCGTCGCCGACGCCAGCACCGCCGTCGCGGTGACTGCGCAGGTGTCGACGGTGCAGGTCGGGCCGGACCTGGGCGGGGATGTGGCCAGCACCACGGTCACCGTCACCGAAGTGCCGACCGTCGTCCAAGTGACCGAAGCGACCTCCGGCGACGTGGTGATCAGCGAGACCGTGACCGAAGTGGTGGTGAGCGAAACCACCGCGTCGGGCAATACCCTGGTCGCCGAGGTCGCATTCGGCGACGCCACGCCGGCGAGCATCTTCAGCGTGCCGGATGGCTACCGCCTGTCCGAAATAGAGATCGACGTACTGGAGGCCTTCAACGGCACCGGCGCCGCGGTGCTGCTGGGGACCGTAGCGGACCCGGCGCTGCACTTCACCGCAACCGACAGCGACCTCGCCGCGCTGGGCAACTTCTCCAAGCAGTTCACGGACGCCGGCCCGATCGCCATCCGCCACACCATCACCCCGGGCGCGGGCGCCACCACCGGGCGCCTGCTGATCCGCGCAGTGATCACGGACGAATAGGAACCATCCATGGGCCTGCGCACTATTTCCGACCTCGTCCGCACGATGTCGACGTACTTCCGGTTCGGCACCGTGCGCCTGAAGGACAGCAGCGGCGTGCTTGAGGTGAAGAACGCGGCAGACGCGGCCTACGTCCCCGCAGCCGCCTCGCGCATCGACCTCAAGGGCAGCACGTCCGGCGAGACCGGGTTCCAGGCACCGGCGACCGCCGGCGCGGCGAACATCTACACCCTGCCGACCGCCGACGGTTCGAGCGGCCAGGTGCTGCAAACCAACGGATCAAAGGTCCTGGCATGGGCCACGGTCGCGACCGGCAGCAACGCCGATAAGTCCTACACCGACACCATCGCCTACAACAACTCGTCGCCGGTGACGATGTTCACCCCGCCCGCGCTCGCGCACATCAAGCGCGTGATCATCGACGTGGGCACGGCGTTCGACGCCGTTGCGCCGTCCATCTCTGTCGGCGTCGCCGGCACCACCAGCCGCTACATGGGCACCACGGATGTCGACCTCGCTACGGTCGGCGTCTACGAGGTGCAGCCCTGCTACGAGGAAGACGGCACCCCCGAGCCCGTCATCATCACGTTCGCGGCTGGCACCGGCGGCACCGTCGGCAGCGCGATCGTCACCGTCGAATACGCGAACCCGGACTGATCCATGCCGTCCCGCGTCCTCTCCGACCTGGTCGGCACGCTGCGCAGCTACTTCGGGCTCACCCCCGCGGGTAGCAGCGGCGCGCCGTCCAGCGGCACCTACAAGAAGGGCGCGATCTACTGCGATAGCGCGGCGACGCTGTGGGTCTGCACGGCGAGCGGGACGCCAGGCACCTGGTCGCAAGTCGGCAGCGCCACGCCCGGAACGACGCTCATTAACTACTGCGCGAACCCAGACGCGGAAATTGATACGACCGGATGGACTGGGTTTAATGATGGCGGCTCGGACTTCATTGATGGCACTGGCGGCACTTCATCCCTGACGTTTACCCGCAGCACGTCATCTCCTATACGTGGCGCAGCGTCGTTCCTGCTCAGCAAGCCGGCGTCCGCCACGGCCGGCCATGGCGTGTCCTGCGAGTTCACCGTTTTGGCCACTGATATCCTGCCGGCCGGCCGGCCAATGATAATCGAACTGGAGGCGTCCGTCTCCGCACTCGACTGGTGGGTGTCGGTATACGACACGGTCGGTGCCGTAAAGAGGTCGGTTGGCGGCAGTAATTCGATAGCTACGGGGACTTATGGGCGCGTCAATTCCAGCGGGTTCCATCGGTTCGCATTTATCCCGGTCAACGCCGGCATCCACCGCTTAATCGTTGGGCATCTAGACACTGGATCCGTAGCGGCAACGCTCACGTTCGATACCGTTAGAGTGTACCCGTCAACTGATGCGATGGCCGGGCGCGTATTGCAGTGCGTTACCGTCCGGTCTGATGATAACGCACTGTCAACGACGTCGACAACCTATGTCGACACGACGGTAGGAGCGGCAACCCTGCCGCTCACTGTTCGCAGTGCTAACAGCAAGGTACACATCAGAGCTACAGGTGCGGTTGGCGCGAGCGCGGATATGCGCGTCATGTTCACCCTTTACCGGTCGATCAACGGCGGCTCCTACGCGGCGATCACTCCGGCCGGCGTTGACTGCCTGGCTGCCGTTCGCGTGACGACAACGAGCGACGCCCCGCCGATCTCCCTTAGCTTCGTGGACACACCGGGCGTCGGAGCTATCGCTTACAAGCTCTATTGGAAAACAAACG
>JACDEC010000562.1 GCA_013816645.1 Planctomycetota bacterium | reverse complement strand
CGCAATGCCAGCCTCGACTACCTGCGGCGCGAAGATCGGCGCAGCCATGGCTCGGCGGAGCCGCTGTCCGAGCGCAGCGCCGGCGGAGACCTCGGTCGCAGTCCCAGCGAACACTTCCTCAGCAACGAGCGCATCGAAGCGGTACGGCGCGCGCTCACCAAGCTGCCGGAGAGCCAGCGCGAGGTCATCCGCCTGCGCATCGAAGAAGGGCTCGACCACGAGGCCATCGCTGCGCGTCTGGGGATCAGCCGTCAGGCCGTCGAGGTGCGCCTGTGCCGCGGTCGCCAGGCGCTCAAGGAGCAGCTCGACGACATCCTCTCCGGGGGCTTGTGATGGACACCCCGCAGCTCGACCTCACCTGCGCTGAAGCGGAGCAACTGCTGCCGCTGGTGGCCGATGGCGCGCTCGACGCCGCCAGCGATCCCGCGCTGTTCGCGCATCTCGCGCGCTGTGCGGGCTGCCAGGAATCGTTGGCCCGCCATGACCTCGTCGGGTTGGCGATCGGCGGAGCCCCGCAGACCAGCGCTCCGGCGCGGCTCTCGGTGATCCACTTCCGGCTGCCGTGGCCGGTCGCTTCTGCCGCCGCCGCGCTCGTCGCCGCGCTGTTCGGTGCGGTGCTCTGGTGGCAGGCCGCGGCGACGTCGGATGGCGCGCTGACCGTCGTCGATCGCGAAGTCATCGAGGTGCGAGATCCGGGAGGCGATGGCACGCGTCGTCTCTACCTCATCCGCTCCGGCGATCGCATCGAGATCGTCGACCCTGCGCGGCTCGACGGTGGGCGCGCTGTCGATGGCGCTACGCAGGCCGTGCCGGCGGGCCATCACCGTTACTGATCTCGTCGCGACGAGTCGACCATGTGCGACGACCCGCGGCGTGCGCCGCGGGTCGTGCCACGAAACCATGACGGCGTCCGCTCAGAGTTCGGGCGGAGCATCCGAGGCAGGTGCGGGTGCATCGGCAGGAGCCGGGGTTTCAGCAGCCGGCTCGGGTTCCGCTGCCGGTGCGGGCTCGGCAGCCGGCTCGGGTTCCGCAACTGGTTCCGCAACTGGAGCGGGTTCCGCAACCGGGGCGGGTTCTGCGGCGGGAGTTTCAGCAATCGGTTCTTCGGGTGCCGGCGCAGGCTCCACTGCTGGTGCAGCGGCCGGTTCAGGGGCAGCCGGTTCGGCCGCTGGTTCAGCGGCAGCTGGTTCCATGGCAGGTTCCGGCGCGACCGGCTCGGCGACTGGCTGGTCTTGCGTTTCGGCCGCGGGGGCAGCGGGCTCTTCGGCGGGTTCAACGGCTGGTGCGGCCTCCGGAGCGGGGGCGGCGACCGGCGCTGCCACCACCGGAGTGGCGACATCGCTGGAGAAGTCCTGGTCGGCGACCGCGGCTTCGGCCTTCGAGCGCGACAGCTTGCGGGGCGGGCCCATGAGTTCGGCGATCTTCTTCTCGCGCGCCTGCTTGAGCGCTTGCGCGTTGGCGACGATCCAGGCGCGGCGGGCGGCTTCGAGCTGGGCGAAGGTCTGATCGCTGAGGCTGAAGCGCAGCAGTTCGGCGGCGCGGCCGAGGTCGGCGAAGCAGTTGTCGAGGAGCTCCTGTTCGGCCATGGGCACGCGCGCACCCGAGGGCCGCAGGCGTTGCTCGAGCGCGGTGAGGTCCTTGAGCAGCGCGAGCAGTCGCGCCTCTTCCGGCAACTGCGGCACCGCCGCGGGCGGCGTCGCTGCGCCGTTCTTCTTGGACTTGGGGTCGGCGGGCAGCGCGGACACACGATGCAGTTCGCCCGACATCACCCGGGTTTCGACATCCGCGGTGAACGCGCGGATGTGGTGCGCGATGGTGTCGACCCGGGCATCGCCGCCGGAGGACAACGTGCGCATGCCGTAGGCCGGGATCACCCGGTCGACGAGGTGGTGGCTCGGTCCCAGCGCCTTCGGGGGCTTGGTCGGGGTCGGCACCGACGCCGCTGGCGTCGTCGCTTGCCCAGCGACCGGTTCGGCCGCGTTCGCCAGGGGCAGGACGAGCAGCAGCAGGGTGATCGAGGCGAATGGTGTGCGCATGGGAAACCTCGGCATAAGGCGGGTGCGATCGGCCATTAAGGGTGCCGGAGCAGGGCCGGCAAGACGGTCGCCAGGGGGTGCCGCGGGCTGTGTGAGCGGGGCATGCGCGCGCAGGCATGGCCCCTAGCCCTGGCGTGGCCCCTAGCCCTGGCGCCCGGGTCCGGGCGGCGACGATGCGCCAGTGACCTGGCTGCACGACGTAGCGACGCTGGCGGTCGCCCTCGCGCCGGTCCTGGTGCTGCTGGGCCTCGGCTGGGGGTTGCGCCGGGCACGCCTGCTCAGCGACGCTGGCAGCGACGACCTCAACCGGCTGTGTTACTGGGTGCTGCTGCCCGCCCATCTGTTCGTCACCATCGCGCGATGCGACCTGCGCAGCGCGTTCTCGGTCACCGCGCTGCTCGCTGCGTTGATCGGCTTGGTCGTCGGTTTCGCCGCGGCCTGGCTGCTCGGCGCCCGACTGCCGCCAGCCGAGCGCGGGAGCGTGATCAGCGGCGCGTTCCGCGCCAACGCCGCGTACATCGGCCTGCCCGTGATCCAATTGGCCTGCGCGGCGCTGCCTGCGGAGCGCGGCGCGCTCATGCTCGCCGCCTACCCGGTCCTGCTCGCAGCCATGGTGCCGGCCTTCAACATCGCCGCGGTCGTCGGCTTCCTGCTGCCTCGGCACGGCGTGACCCGCGCCAGCGTGCTCGGGGCCTGCGGCGAAGTGGCGCGCAATCCGTTGGTCATCGCTTGCCTCTGCGGACTCGCGGTGGCCTGGAA